>JBNKYV010000111.1:0-12010 GCA_050301075.1 Gammaproteobacteria bacterium | reverse complement strand
GATTGAACGTGTGCTCGACGCGAACAATGCGCTGGCCCATGTGCGCGCCAGCAAATCCCCCAAACCGGGGAGTTTTTTGAATCTCGATGGCGATGTAAAAGCCGAGGTGACCGGGCGCGATGCGGGCCTGTTTGAATTACGTTTCCATGATGAACGTTCGCTTTTCGAGATTCTCGATGCCGTTGGTCATATGCCATTGCCTCCTTATATAGAGCGTGAGGATGAATTGTCTGACCGCGAACGTTACCAGACCGTATTTGCCCGCAACCCCGGCGCAGTGGCGGCCCCCACCGCGGGGCTGCACTTCGACGAAGCGATTCTGGAAAAGATTGCTGCAAAAGGTATCGAGCAAGCCTTTGTCACCCTGCATGTTGGGGCGGGCACATTCCAGCCAGTTCGGGTGGATAACATTAAAGAGCACCACATGCATGCCGAGTCTGTACAGGTATCGGCTGAGGTGTGTGAAAAAATTGCGGCAACGCGCGCCCGTGGCGGGCGAGTGGTTGCGGTTGGGACTACGGCTGTACGCAGCCTGGAAGGTGCCGCAGCCGCCAACGATGGTGTGCTTAAACCATTCACCGGTGAAACGCGCCTGTTTATTACGCCGGGCTGTCAATTTAATGTGGTCGATATGATGGTCACGAACTTCCATTTGCCTGAATCCACCTTGTTGATGTTGGTAAGCGCCTTTGGTGGCTACGAGCGGGTGATGAGGGCCTACGCCCACGCGGTAGCAGAAAAGTATCGTTTCTTTAGTTATGGTGATGCCATGCTGGTGATTCCCGAGTCAGTCGCATTGGCGCCAAGAAGCTAATTTATTGGTTTAAAAATGAAATTTGATCTATTTAATACAGATGGCGCCGCCCGACGCGGTCAACTGACCTTTGAGCGTGGCACAGTACAAACGCCGGTTTTCATGCCTGTTGGCACTTACGGAACTGTAAAGGCAATGACGCCTGAAGAGCTAAAGGGGATGGGAGCCGAGATCATTCTCGGCAACACCTTTCACCTAATGCTGCGCCCGGGAACTGAAATCATTAAAGAGCACGGCGATCTGCACGATTTCATGAACTGGCAGGGGCCAATTCTTACTGACTCAGGCGGTTTTCAGGTCTTCAGTCTGGGGGAGATGCGTAAAATCAAAGAGGAGGGTGTTACCTTCCAGTCGCCCGTCAATGGCTCCAAAATCTTTCTCGATCCTGAGGGTTCCATGCAGGTGCAGCGTGATTTGGGATCAGACATTGTTATGATTTTTGATGAGTGCACGCCATACCCCGCAACGGAAAAAGAGGCGCGCGACTCCATGGAGCTTTCTCTGCGTTGGGCGGAGCGCTCGAAAAAGGCCCACGAAGGTAATCCCAATGCCTTGTTCGCGATTGTGCAGGGCGGTATGTATCCCGATCTGCGCACGGTTTCATTGAATGGGCTGAAAGAGATCGGCTTTGACGGTTATGCGATCGGCGGATTGTCTGTCGGTGAGACCGAAGAAGAGCGCATCATGATCCTCGATCACCTGCAGCCACAAATGCCGACGGATAGACCTCGCTATCTGATGGGCGTCGGCAAACCAGAAGATATCGTAGAGGCCGTGCGCCGCGGTATCGATATGTTCGACTGCGTGATCCCGACCCGTAATGCCCGTAACGGCCACTTGTTCACCCATTTTGGCGATCTGCGCATCCGTAACTCCAAGCATAAGCGCGATACGCGTCCGCTGGATGAAACCTGCGGTTGTTACACCTGTCAGAACTACAGTCGCTCTTATCTGCATCATCTGGATAAATGCGGTGAAATTCTCGGCTCACGCCTGAATAGCATTCACAATCTCTACTATTATCAGGAGCTAATGCGTGGCCTGCGTGAGGCGATTGCTGATGAGCGCCTGGACGAATTTACCGAAGAGTTCTACGCTAAGCGCCAGCGTGGCATCGATTAACAGATATTTAATCTTCCAGGGGGTTGTTTTTCGCCAATACCTCCTCATATAGGAAGGCAGCATCCAAACAGTCTTGAGCTGTGTCATAATTGGGCGCTTTGTGTTGGCGCGCCGCGGGGCGGGCCAGAATAATTTTAATAACGAGTGTTGGGAACATACCTATGAGTTTTTTTATTTCTGATGCAATGGCCCAGGAAGCGGGCGCTGCTGCTGGCGATCCTGGAATGATCAACTTTGTTTTTTTGATCGTTCTGTTTGCCATTTTCTACTTCCTGTTGCTGCGTCCTCAAATCAAGCGCGCTAAAGAGCACAAGAAAATGACTGAAGGCCTGTCTAAAAACGACGAAGTGGTTACCAACGGTGGTATCGCTGGCAAAATCCGTAAAGTAGATGAGAGCTTTGTAAAAGTTGAGATCGCGGAAGGCGTTGAAGTTCAGGTTCAAAAGAACGCTATTGCTTCTGTATTGCCAAAAGGTAGCTTGAAAGACTAATTCAGTCTTTCAAATATCTTACATAACAAAAATAACTGACTACCGCTGAAGTACGGATACTGTCGCTATGATTAATCAATACCCCTGGTGGAAAAACCTGCTGATCGTCTTTGTTGTTGTCGTCAGCACTCTTTATGCTTTGCCAAATCTTTATGGTGAAGATCCAGCGTTGCAAATCTCCTCTTCTAACGGCCCCAGTGTGACTGAGGCTACGGCAGGCGATGTGCGCACTGAGTTGAGCCGTTTGGGCATTACAACCAAGGCGATGGATATTGAGCCGCAGGGGTTGATTGTTCGTTTTAACAACACGGAAGATCAGCTGCGCGCGCGCGACAGTCTGGGGCATCTCCGTGATGATGGTTATGTGTTGGCGTTGAATCTGGCGCCTTCCACTCCAGAGTGGTTGCGTTCTATCGGAGCGCTACCCATGTACTTAGGTCTGGATTTGCGTGGTGGTGTGCACTTTCTGATGCAAGTGGATACTGATGCTGCGATCGAAATGGCTGAAGAGCGTTACGTGAGTGATTTGCGCAGTTTGTTGCGCGAAGACAAGATTCGTTACTTGGCCATTGGGCGTGCCTCTTCTGGTGGTGTGGATATCAAATTCCGTAGCGAGGAAGATCGCGTTGCAGGCCAAAGCCTGATTCGTAAAGAGTTCAGAGAGCTGGTTGTTAAAGAGGAAGAGCGCGATAAGGCCTTCTACTTAAACGTAGCCATCAGCGAAGACGAAATTCGTGAAACCAAGAAGCTGGCGGTACAGCAAAACGTAACAACCCTGCGTAATCGTGTTAACGAGCTGGGTGTTGCCGAGCCTGTTATTCAGCAACAAGGTGAAGATCGCATCGTTGTTCAGCTGCCAGGCGTACAAGATACTGCTCGTGCCAAAGAGATCCTGGGTGCAACGGCTACCCTGGAGTTCCGCATGGCAGACGAAACGCATGACGTTCAGGATGCTCTGAAAGGTCGTGTGCCTGTTGGTGCTCGTCTCTACAAAGAGCGTAACGGTAACCCCGTTCTGTTGAAGAAGAGCATTATTATCGCGGGTGACTCTGTTATTGATGCTGCGTCAGGTATCGACAGCCAAAGTGGTAGCCCTGCCGTATTTATCTCTTTGGATGGTAAAGGCGCCAACAAAATGTACGACACGACTAAAGAGAATGTCGGCAAGCTGATGGCGGTTGTCTTTATCGAGCAGAAGAGTGAGACGCAGATTATCGATGGCGAAACGGTTAAGAAGAAAGAGAAAAGCGAAGAAGTTATCAGCTTAGCGCGTATTCGTGAGCCGTTTAGCAAACGCTTCCAAATCACCGGTTTGGATAGCACTAGCGAAGCACGTGATTTGGCGCTGCTGCTGCGTGCTGGTGCTCTTTCTGCACCGATCGAAATCATCGAAGAACGCACCGTTGGCCCAAGCCTGGGTCAAGACAACATTGACATGGGCTTTAACTCTGTCGTGATCGGTTTCTGTTTGGTGCTGGTCTTTATGGCTGTGTACTACAAGGTTTTTGGCATGGTTGCCAACGTAGCTCTGGCCTTGAACCTGGTTATTATCGTGGCAGTGCTTTCCATGATGCAGGCTACCCTGACATTGCCGGGCATTGCCGGTATCGTGCTGACCGTAGGTATGGCGGTAGATGCCAACGTACTGATCTTTGAACGTATCCGTGAAGAGATTCGCAGTGGCAACTCACCTCAGGCGAGTATTCATGCGGGTTACGCCAAGGCGGTTTCGACCATTGCAGATGCGAACGTGACAACCTTGATCGCAGCTGTTGTGCTGTTCGGTCTGGGGACCGGCCCAATTAAAGGTTTTGCCATCACTCTTTCTATCGGTATTTTGACTTCCATGTTTACTGCAATCATGGTGACACGTGCGCTGATAAACACCATTTACGGCGGTAAGAAAGTTACCAAGCTTTCTATTTAATGGCCGGAATGGAAGATAAGGAATAATAAAAATGAAGTTTATAGATAAAAGTAAAAGTTATGACTTCATGGGCAAGCGCAAGATCGCGCTGGCACTGTCCCTGATTATGATCTTGATATCCATTGCTTCTCTGGCTACGCGTAGCTTGAACTTTGGTATCGATTTTACTGGCGGTACTCTGGTAGAGGTGGGTTACCCAGAGTCTGTTGATTTGGCCGAGGTGCGTGGAGCACTGAGCAGCAACGGTTTCGATGGTGCGGTTGTTCAGCATTTTGGCACTTCGCAGGATGTATTGATCCGTTTGGCTCCCAGAGAGGGCGAAAATAGCGCCGATATCAGCAGTCGTGTGATTAGTGCTTTGGACACCGGTGGCCATGAAGTTGATCTGCGCCGTGTTGAATTTGTGGGACCGCAGATTGGTGATGAGCTGACTGAAGATGGCGGCATCGCGATGTTGGTAGCGTTGTTCGGTATTCTGATCTACGTCTATTTCCGTTTTGAAATTCGCTTTTCAGCGGGCGCTGTATTGGCGTTGGTGCATGACGTTGTGATTACACTGGGTATCTTTTCACTTACCCAATGGGAGTTCGACTTAACTGTTTTGGCCGCTTGTTTGGCTGTAATCGGTTACTCGTTGAACGATACAATTGTTGTGTACGACCGCATTCGTGAAAACTTCCGTAAGATGCGCAAAGGTACGCCTGAAGAGATTCTGAACCGCTCCATTACCGGAACTTTGTCGCGTACGATTGTGACTTCATTGACGACCTTGCTGGTATTGATTGCGCTGGCAGTTGTTGGCGGCGAAATCATTCACGGTTTTGCTCAAGCGTTGATTGTTGGTGTGTTGGTAGGTACGTACTCTTCAATCTACGTGGCGAGTGGTCTTGTGTTAGCGTTGGGCGTTAGCAAGGCGGATCTGATGCCTGTTGAAAAAGAGGGTGCGGATTTGGAGTCTATGCCTTAATAGACTCGGAGTTGAGAATCGAAAAAAAAGCTCGCAATAGCGGGCTTTTTTTATACCTGCTTGTTATTACGTTGAGGTTTTTTTGTGGCTGGCTTGGCCCCCATGGTGTGAATCTCAATGCGGTTTTTTCCTGAGTGTTTAGCTCGGTACATGGCTGTGTCTGCGCGTTTGATGAGTTGCTCTGGTGCTTCACCATTGCTGTAGAGGGCAATGCCGGCAGAGAAGGTTGGGCAATTGATATGTTGGTCGCAATCTATGCGGCAGCTGGTCTCCTGTAGTTGTGACTGAATTTTTTTCAGTGCGCACATGGCACCTTCGATATCTGTGTTTGGCATGAGAATGGCGAACTCTTCTCCGCCGTAACGCGCAACGGTGTCGTGGTGGCGAAAGACCGAAAGCGCCGTTTCGGCAAAGCGTTTAAGCACCATATCACCCGCATCGTGGCCGTATTGGTCGTTAATAGGCTTGAATCCGTCCAGATCAACAATTGCCAATGCGAGTGATCCACCATAACGCTGCACACGAACCACTTCATCCGCTAAACGTTGCATCAGCGCTCTACGGTTAGGGAGTTGTGTGAGTTCATCGGTGAAACTCATTAGGTGTACACGGGTCAGTTCTTCATCGAGATATTGGCTGCTGGATTCAATCTCGTTTAATCGATTGCGAATGTCATCAAACCGTGCGCTGAGATCCTGGTGCTCCTTAAATAGCTGGATATAGCGGCGCATGTAGGTCAGGCGTAGCGAATCAATATGCTCTTTTGAATCCATCAGGCGCACCGCCTCCATTGAGTCTTTGAGCAACTTGGCTAAATTATTGTTGTGACCCGCGGCGGCATCTATTTGATCATTGAGTTTGTTTTTGATGCGCTGGATGTTATTGCGGGTCTCATTCAGGTGGTGGTTGAAGACCGGGTGTTTGTTTGGAACGGGGGAGTCACTTTGCGGGATCGAATTTTCTGGCGGCTCTTGCTGCATATCGGTTGAAGGGGCATTTTGCAGCTTTTGTCGCAATGTTAGAGTTTTGCTGTTTAGGTGAGCGAGCTCAAAACTCGGCATGGCGGGTACCAGGCTCGATTTGAGTATGTGTAATTCGGTTTGCAGCGGAGAGGTTTCGTCGATTGTCTCTGACAGTGCTTGGCAAAGATGCTCAATGATTTCAATATATTGAGATTCTGTCTCCAGATGGTGCGACTCCAGGTGGCAGAAGATTTCAGCGATATGTTGGTAGATGGCTGAACCGCGGCTGGAGTGATTGAGTTCTTCCAGTAGGCGCAATACCTGGCTGAACGCCGGTGAGCGATACGGTTCTTTAGCCTCTGGCGCCAATATAAGAATCCCAAGAAATATTACGTTCTGGTTGCATCAAATGCGATAAAAAATAACCGAACATGTAGAGTAATAGTTTGATTTATAAGTTTTTTTATATTGCACCGGCAGCGGCGCGATATTCGGTAGTTACTAATATAGCATAGCAGGGGCGTGCTGCATCCCAATAGCTGTGTTTGAAACACCCGCATAAAATGCAGAAAAGGCCATAATCGGGTACAATCTGCCCCCTTTCAATGAATTAGATTTCAAGCCGGAGAATAGTGACGCCATGTTTACTAAGGATATGACCATTGCTGGGTACGATGATGAACTGTGGTCTGCGATGGAGCACGAGCGCGAGCGCCAAGAAGCGCACATCGAGCTGATCGCTTCTGAAAACTACACTAGCCCACGCGTAATGGAAGCTCAGGGTTCTGTGCTGACTAACAAGTACGCTGAAGGTTATCCAGCTAAGCGTTACTACGGTGGTTGTGAATACGTAGATACTGCTGAGCAATTGGCGATTGATCGCGTAAAAGAGCTGTTTGGCGCTGACTATGCCAACGTGCAACCTCACTCAGGTTCACAAGCTAACGGCGCGGTGTACATGGCGCTGCTGCAACCTGGCGATACTGTGCTGGGTATGAGTCTGGCACACGGTGGTCACTTGACTCACGGCTCGCACGTTAACTTCTCTGGTAAAACCTATAACGCTGTTCAATATGGTTTGGACGAATCGACTGGCGAAATCGATTACGATCAGGTTGAAGCGTTGGCTCAAGAGCATAAGCCAAAGATGATCGTTGCAGGTTTCTCTGCCTACTCTCGCGTAGTTGATTGGCAGCGTTTCCGCGATATTGCCGATTCTGTTGGCGCTTACCTGTTGGTTGATATGGCTCACGTTGCAGGTTTGGTTGCTGCGGGCGAATACCCAAGCCCAGTACAAATCGCTGACGTAACGACATCTACAACTCACAAAACTCTGCGTGGCCCACGTGGCGGTATCATCCTGGCCAAAGCCAACCCAGAGATCGAGAAGAAACTGAATTCAGCAATCTTCCCTGGTATTCAAGGCGGTCCTTTGATGCATGTGATTGCAGGTAAAGCGGTTGCTTTCAAAGAGGCGCTGGAGCCAGGTTTCAAAACTTATCAGCAACAGGTTGTGAAAAACGCTCAAGCGATGGCGAATGTCTTCATCGAGCGCGGTTTTGACGTTGTTTCTGGTGGTACTGATAACCACCTGTTCCTGGTGAGCTTCATTAAACAGGAGCTGACAGGTAAAGACGTTGATGCATGGTTGGGCCAAGCGCACATTACTGTGAACAAAAACGCAGTACCTAATGATCCACAATCTCCTTTCGTGACTTCTGGTATTCGTATCGGTACACCTGCTATTACTTCACGTGGTTTCACTGAGGCTGAGTGTTCTGATCTGGCGGGTTGGATCTGCGACATCATCGATGCACGTGGTGACCAAGCGGCAATCGACGCAGTAAAAGCGAAAGCTGCTGAAGTTTGTAAGCGTCTGCCTGTTTACGCTTAATAGCTTAATGTAATTAGGGGGTGTACTATGTGTGCACCTCCTTTTTTATAAAACAGGAACATATATGCGTTGCCCATTCTGTGGCGCAGATGACACCAAGGTAATTGATTCACGCCTCGCCAACGAAGGTGATAGCGTGCGTCGCCGTCGCCAGTGTCTTACCTGTACAGAACGCTTCACTACTTTTGAAACAGCAGAATTGGCCTTGCCTCGCATCGTTAAGCAGGACGGTAGTCGCGTTCCTTTTGATGAAGAGAAGCTAAGGCGCGGTATGTTGCGTGCGCTTGAAAAGCGCCCAGTGGATACCGAGGCTGTTGAGGCGGCCATTAATCGTATCAAGCATCGGTTACGCGCTACGGGCGATCGTGAAGTGGCTTCACTCATGTTGGGTGAGTGGGTGATGAATGCCTTGGCAGGTCTGGATGAGGTGGCTTACATCCGCTTTGCATCGGTCTACCGTAGTTTTGAAGATGTCAGTGCGTTTCGTGAAGTGATTGAGCGCCTTGAGAATGAGCCACCACCTGAACTCAAAGCACAACAAATTTCTTTACTGCCAAATGGCGATAAAAAGTCTAAAGGTAATAAAGAGTAAACGCTTGAATTCGCTGCGTTCCCCTCTAAGCTAATTTCATGTTCTCCAGTTCTGATTATCAACATATGGCTCAGGCTCTCCAGTTGGCAGAGCGCGGGCTTTATACGACTGACCCTAATCCTCGCGTGGGCTGTGTGTTGGTGCGTGATGGAAAGGTGGTTGGGCAAGGTTGGCACGAGCGTGCCGGTGAGCCCCATGCAGAGGTGAATGCATTGCGTGACGCTGGCGATAAAACCAAAGGCGCAACTGCTTACGTAACACTGGAGCCGTGCAGTCATCACGGACGTACGCCGCCGTGCGCTGAAGCGTTGATTGGTTCGGGTGTGACAAAGGTGATTGCTGCCATGGTGGATCCCAGCCCCAAGGTGGCGGGTAAAGGTTTGCAGATGTTGCAGGCGGCAGGTATTGAAACTGCATCTGGCTTAATGGAAGCGCAGGCGCGGGCCTTAAATCCAGGCTTTATCAGTCGCTTTGAACGTAATCGTCCTTACGTACGCTGCAAATTGGCCATGAGTCTGGATGGCCGCACGGCGCTGGCTAATGGTGAAAGCAAATGGATTACCAGTGATGCGTCGCGGGCTGATGTGCAAAGACTGCGCGCCCGTAGCTCAGTGATCGTGACTGGCATTGGTACGGCTGCAGCGGATGATCCTCGTTTGAATGCGCGAGTGGATGTGCCTGTACTACAGCCAGATCGAGTAGTGCTGGATAGCGAGCTAAAACTCTCTTCGCAAGCAACTATGTTGGCAATGAGTGGGAGAACATGGGTAGCGACAGCGTGCCTGGATGAGGCCAAACGTAATAGTCTTGAAGCCGCTGGCGTGCATTTATTGGATGTGCCTGCGTCAATGAATGGTCTTGATCTGCATGCGTTACTAAAGAAGTTGTGCGAACTCCAGTACAATGAGGTGCTGGTGGAAGCCGGGCCAACATTAAGCGGTGCCTTTTTAAATACTGGTTTGATAGATGAGCTGGTGGTTTATATGGCTCCACACATTTTGGGCGACGCTGCGCGAGGATTGTTTCAGTTGCCGCTGCTTGAAGATATGCAGCAGCGCATGAGCCTAGAGATAAAAGATGTTCGCCAGATAGGTACGGACATCCGTTTAACGCTACAGCCGTTGTAGCGATCTGGAATTGATATGTTTACAGGAATTATTGAAGCTGTCGGTGAAATCAGGGCGATTGATGCTAAGGGTGACGATCGTCGTTTGAATATTGCTGCTGGTGCACTCGATATGAGTGACGTGCAGCTGGGCGATAGCATTGCAGTCGATGGCATCTGCCTGACCGTGGTTGAGTTTAGTGCCAATCATTTTGTGATGGATGCCTCTGCTGAAACGCTGAGTAAAACGACCATGGGTGGCTTTACTGTCGGGCGTAAAGTAAACCTGGAAAAGGCCCTAACACCCACAACGCGTTTGGGTGGTCATCTCGTCAGTGGTCATGTCGATGGCGTTGGTGAGATTGAGTCGCGCGAATTGGTAGGGGAGTCTCTGCGTTTTCGTGTGCGAGTGCCGGATGCACTGGCCAAATATGTGGCGGTCAAAGGTTCTGTGTGTATTGATGGCGTGAGCCTGACTGTGAACAATGTTGACGGTGCGGTGTTTGAAATCAATATCATTCCTCATACTGCGGAAGTGACAACTATTGGTGGGTATCAGGTCGGGCGCAAAGTGAACATAGAAGTCGATCTGATTGCGCGCTATCTTGAGCGCTTGTTGCTGGGCGACAAGGCGGCGGAGTCTTCAGGTGCAGGCGTAACGTTGGAATTTTTAGCTGAGCACGGCTTTCTGAAAAGCTAGTGCCAGTTGGTATTGATATGTCCTTAAATACAATTGAAGAGATCATCGAAGACATCCGCCAAGGCAAAATGGTGGTGTTGATGGATGACGAGGATCGCGAAAACGAAGGCGATCTGATTATGGCGGCAGAGTGTGTTCAGGCAGAGCACATCAACTTCATGGCACGTTATGCGCGTGGTTTGATCTGTTTGCCATTGACGCAAGAGCGTTGTCGCCAGTTGAACTTGCCACTCATGGTGAGTGATAACAATGCCAAGCATTCAACGAACTTCACTGTTTCTATTGAAGCAGCAGAAGGGGTTACCACAGGTATCTCTGCTGCAGATCGTGCCACAACGGTTCAGGCAGCTGTGAAAGCAGATGCTAAGCCAGAAGATATTCATCAGCCGGGCCATATTTTTCCATTGATGGCGCAACCGGGTGGTGTGTTGAGCCGTGCCGGCCATACTGAGGCGGGTTGTGATTTGGCGCGTTTGGCTGGGTTTGAGCCGGCGGCTGTGATCGTGGAGATTCTCAATGATGACGGCACTATGGCGCGTCGTCCTCAGCTTGAGGCGTTTGCTAAAGAGCATAATTTGAAGATCGGCACGGTTGCAGATTTGATTGGCTATCGCTTGAAGCATGAGAAAACCGTTGAGCGCGTTGCTGAATGCCAGCTGCCTACCGAATACGGTGATTTTCACCTGATGGCTTATCAGGACTATGTGGACGAGGCTCTGCACCTGGTGATGGTAAAGGGTGAGATTGATCCACAGACTGTGACTACGGTACGTGTTCATCTGGCGGATACTTTTACCGATTTGATGTCCATCAAGCGTGGTGACACGCACATGCCGCTGAAGGTGGCGATGGAAAAGATCGCTGAAGAGGCGTCAGGTGTTATCGTCTTGTTGCAGCATCAGGAGTCTCCCTCTGATTTGGTAAAACGCATTCGCAGTTACCAAATGGAAGATCGCGGCGTGACGCTGCCCAAGCCCGAAGCCAGTGCCGATCTGCGTACCTACGGCGTAGGTGCTCAGATCCTAACAGATCTGGGGATTCGCAAAATGCGTGTACTGGGGTCACCACGAAAACTGCATGGTTTGGCCGGTTTCGGCCTGGAAATCGTGGAATACGTGTAGGATTGGCCTTAAAACTCGGCGTTAGCCTTAATCTGCGGTAAAATGCGCCGCTAAACCTTACGGATTTGTGATTAGGAAAACTGAATGAAAGACGTGAACCAAATCGAGGGTGATTTCAGCGCGGCTGGTCATCGTTACGCCATCATTGCTGGGCGCTTCAACAGTTTCGTTGTAGAACACCTGATTTCTGGCGCGGTTGATTGCATCAAGCGCCACGGTGGTAAAGAGCAGGATATCGACGTGATCTACGTGCCTGGCGCTTATGAGTTACCTTTGGTTGCGCAACGCGTTGCTGCCAAGAAGAAGCATGATGGC
>JBNKYV010000110.1:0-3936 GCA_050301075.1 Gammaproteobacteria bacterium | reverse complement strand
TTCTACCAAGGCGGCATCGTCTACATGTTCGAAAACTGGTACGAAGCTTGGGGCGGTTTGTACAAAACTGTAAAAACTGGCCAACCTTCTGCACTGATGCACAAGGAATACAGCGACGAAGAGACCCGCAACTACATGATGGGCATGCACAACCGTGCGTTGTCTCAATCAGATGTATTGACTAGCATGGTCGACCTGACCGGCAAGAAGATGCTGATGGATGTGGGCTGTGGCCCTTCTACTTTCGCAGTTAAATTCTGTGAGCGTTATGAAGGCCTGAATGCAGTTGCCCTGGATCGCAGTCAAAACATCGATATCGCCAAAGAGATTGTTGCTGAATACGGCATGGAAGATCGTGTTGAACTGCGCGTAGGCGACTACAACACTGATTCTCTGGGAGAGAACGTAAATGACGCCATGCTGCTGTCATCCATGACTAACCAGGAGTCTCCTGAGAACATTAAAAAGCTACTGCAAAAATGTTACGACTCCATGCGTGAAGATGGTGTCATCATGATTCAGGAGCAATTACTGCACGCAGACAAAAAAGGCCCAGAACTGGCTGCATTGATTGGTGTTAACCAAGTCATCAACACCGAGCTGGGGTGCTCATACTCCACCACTGAAATGGAAGAGATTCTGGCAGAAGTTGGCTTTGTTGATATCAGCTCAGAGCAAATGGCACCACCAAGCCCATTTATTATGGTACGTGGCTACAAACGTTAATTTGCATACGTTCCGGAAAAAACCGTGCTTCTGCACGGTTTTTTTTCGTCTGTTATAAATAGGCATCAAAGAATTAACGCGTTACGCCATTAGGACGTTAGATGCTATATATGAAACAAGGATGTTACGGCGGGAATCCCATTGCTTAAACAGCTGATTAACAAATTACCAAACCAGCAACACGTGAGCACAGCGGGAATACTGCTCTCGGCGGGCAATGCGCTTATCACCATCGCGGTAATCGCATGGATTAGCAAACAGTTTTTATCAGCCAGCGCCATCCCCTACATCATTGCTTCAATGGGCGCCTCTTCGGTATTGGTATTCGCCGTGCCTTCCAGTCCGATGAATCACCCTTGGTCGCTACTGGGCAGCCATCTGTTTTCAGCATTTATTGGTATCACCTGCCTGCTATACATCCCCAATGTTCTTGTCGCCGCACCGCTCTCCGTCGCACTCAGCATATTGGCCATGCACTACCTACGCTGCATGCACCCACCCGGCGGCGCGACAGCCATGTTAATCATATTAGCTGGCGAAACATTTCAGACATTGGGCTACCAAACCCTGCTAACACCCGTACTGCTCAATACGCTGATACTGTTGCTGTCCGCGCTGCTCATCCAAAACATCATGAAAAGCCAGCGCAAACCTGCGCCAATCAACCTGCCCAATAAATGGAATCCTGATGCAAAAGCAATCGCGCTTAAACCGCCATTCGAGGCACAAGACCTGCAACAGGCAATAAACGAATTGGACACCTATATCGACATAAAAAAAGAACGTTTAATCGAACTCTATACACTTGCAAACCAGCACTACCAGCAACGCCATCTAGGCGAACTACGCTGCTCCGACCTGATGATGACATCACCTCATCTCGTTGAATACGCAACAGAGTTAAGTGATGTATGGCATTGGCTTGAGAAAGAACAACTCACCGCACTCCCGGTCGTTAACCGTGCACGACACGTTGTTGGTGTTATCAGCATTGATGACTTCATTCGTCATGCGAACAAACTACCTCAGGAATCGCTTGAGGCACGCCTTGAGGCATTAATCACTCATACGCCTGCATTGTCATCAGATAAACCTGAAGTCGCCGGGCAGATCATGACTTCCCCTGCAATCACGGTAAGCGCGGGCAAATATGTCGCAGAATTATTACCACTCATGGATCAGCACCATATTCATCACATTCCGATCGTTGATGATGCACAAAAACTCATAGGCATGGTGGAAAGAGGCGAGATACTCGCGCTACTCACACAAAACAATTCACATCACGCACCATAGCGATGCATAACCGACTAAAACAGTGCGATTTATACACTCGCAATTAAATTCTCGCCCACACATGACTAACCTCATCACCACGTTGACGCGTCATCCATAGCTCCACAGGCAATTGCTCCAAGTTGGAACAGCCCTTGCTAAGCCCTAGCTATAAAACAATAAACGCAGTCAAAACGGAGGTGACTCTTGGAATTTTCGCACATGGTTTGGGTAGCCATTTGTATCGCGCTTGTATTCTTTATGCAGGCAGGGTTCGCGCTACTGGAGTGTGGCACTTCACGCTCAAAAAACGCCATTAATGTTGTCATGAAAAACTACACAGACATCTGTGTGGGTTCATTGGTCTTCTGGGCAGTGGGTTATGGAATCATGTTTGGCACCAGCTTCAATGGCATTATCGGTACCGATAATTTTTTACCCTCTGAACTTTCCACCGAACAAGCCTTAGCCATTGCTTACCAAATCATGTTTGCTGCAACAGCAGCAACGATATTCAGTGGGGCAGCGGCTGAACGCATTCGCTATTTGCCCTATCTTGTATTTAGCATTATTGCCACTGCGCTCATCTATCCTATCTTTGGCAGTTGGGTGTGGAATGCCGATGGCTGGTTAGCACAACTTGGCTTCATAGACTTCGCAGGCTCAACGGTGGTGCACTCTGTCGGTGCCTGGTGTGCATTGGCAGGTATATTAGTATTGGGTCCTCGTTTAGGACGTTTCTCGCAACGAGGTGATGTGCGCAACATCCCGGGCCACAACTTGCCCATGGTTGCGCTAGGTGGTTTTATTTTATGGCTAGGCTGGTTTGGTTTTAACGGTGGCAGTATCGCCAGCCTTGATAGCGACAACCTTGGCACCATACTACTGAACACTCACTTGGGTGCTTGCGCCGGTGCTGTTGGCGTTCTGATTTATATGGCTGTGCGTCGCCAACCTGTACTCATGACAACCACCATCAATGGCAGCATTGCGGGACTTGTCAGCATCACGGCCGGTGCAGCCAGCCTTTCACCATTAGGTGCCATCGCCGCAGGCTTTATTGGTGGACTGGTCTTCATGTTTGGCTCTCAACTACTACGCCGTGCACGTATTGATGATGTGGTCGATGCCATTGCTGCACACGGCTTCTGTGGTGCTTGGGGCACTTTAGCCGTTGCGCTATTTCCTGCGGTTGGTGCAATGTCGCTAACTCAAGTTGCTGTGCAGATCATTGGCATTACAGCCGCATTTTTGTGGACCTTTTGCAGTGCTTATCTCATCTTCCTGCTATTGGATAAAGCCATTGGCCTGAGAGCTTCATCACTACACGAACAACGCGGGCTCGACTACACAGAACATTACGAACTGGGTTACCCCGAGTTTCAGGAGAGCTTTCGTGAAGTTCAATCAACGCCATCACTGAGGAAGGCGGCATGAGTCAGGAGAGCATTATCCGCAGAGCGGCCTGGCATACATTAGCAAACTGGTTACCGGAAAAGAGTCGTTATGAAGCGATTCGTATCTTACAGTCTCAATATCTACGCACCGATACAACCACGCAAATTGGTTTTATCTCTGCAATCAGTGAGCGCTTTAATATCCCGGAATCATCACGCAAGCAGATCTATTACGACTATTACAACAATCTTAATAATCCTAAAACACTTCCGCTGGAGGACCCGCTTAATCGGCTAAACAATCAGCCAATCAAAACACCGGTAACAACACCCGCGGTAACCGCAGTCGCAAAACCCAAAGCGACAATAGAAGTTGCGGCACCAGTGGCCCAAAAACCGGTTAGGCCTAAACCAGAACCCATCAAGGTAGAACCACGCGTTGTGGTATATGGCTATTTAATGCAACGGCTACTTCATCACTACCCCGGCAATCTGACAGAACTGTTTAATGAAGTGATTCAAATGGCGCCTCGCCAGG
>JBNKYV010000109.1:0-6161 GCA_050301075.1 Gammaproteobacteria bacterium | reverse complement strand
AACTGCGCCCAACGAAAACAAAACGTGCAGTATGAGTGGCAGGTTTGTCCTTGGCTGGGGAAGAACAATACCGTTTCGCGGTATTTATGCTGTACACCAGGCAGCGCTTGATTATTAAGCGTAGGCACATTCAACTCTTGTTGCCCACCCGGATGCGGGTTGAGCTTTTCACGTAGCTCTTTACTTAGCTCTTTTACTTGCTGCGGCGTAGGATCGGACTTCAGCAGTTCCGCCATGCGGTTGAAATCCTCTTCTGCCACCATGCCCTTTTGCGGAAACGTTAATTGAAAGATGGGATCATTAGGAATATTGGTCCAATCGATCAACTCATCGATAACATATTGATTGACGCGGAATGGCAAAATCTTAGCCACCACGTGCATGGCGAAACGCTGTTCTTCAGGTAGGCGCTGGACTTGGGCAATCTGATCCAGATGGCGTTCGGTGTACACCTTAAACGCTTGCGGCTCTGCAAACAGATCTTTGTACTCTTCCCGCTTACGATAAAACTGCACTATCTTGCTCATAACTAACGCCTTTAATACCTAAATTGTATTTACATCAGGCGCATGCGAACGCGCCCTACTACTTCAAAATATTTAATTTTTTAACACTTGTTTGTAAGTGCGCGACTAAGTGTGGGAACGCCAACACTTATTTGATTCATGGATGTGCGATTGCATACATCCTGAAAATTGATGTGGGAAAGAGTTGCTCAAATCCCTAAGAAATACATATTTCCGGGCAGAAATAACCTAAAAATACGCTGCAAGGCGGGCATGATAACAAGCGCAGGCGTGCGAGGTCCACCCGGAGTGGGCAGAAATGGTAGCGCTAAAAATGGAAAACAGTACTTATTTAGTGGCCGTTATCACTACAAATAACACGGTTTCTGCCTTCAGACTTAGCCGCATAAAGATTCTTATCCGCCATATGTATTAGCTGTTGAACACTGTTACTGGGATTGTCTGCCGCTTGAATAGTGGCAACACCCACACTGATAGTGACATGTTTACATGCATCTGAAGAGCTATGTTCTAATTCCTGATCAACAACGCTTTTACGCAGCTTTTCAGCCATAAACACCGCTTCATCAGTATTCAAACCAGGCAGTAATACGGCAAACTCCTCGCCCCCATAACGCGCCACCACATCACCAGGACGTTTCAGCTCGGACGATAGAATAGAGGCAATTTTCTTCAAACAATTATCACCAGCACAATGCCCATAGGTGTCGTTGTATTGCTTGAAGAAATCGACATCAATCATCAGCATGGAGATTGGCACCCCGGAACGCAGGCAGCGTCGGTACTCTTTATCGGCTTTGGCATCAAATGAACGTCGATTGGCAACGCCCGTCAAACCATCTACTGAAGTCAGCATATTAAGCAAATCGGTCTTCAACTTCAGCGAGAGGTGGGTTTTAACACGGGCTTTAACGATGGCAATGTTAAACGGCTTGGAGATGTAGTCGATCGCCCCCAATTCCAGGCCGTGCTCCTCATCGGCTGCATCATCTTTTGCAGTAACAAATATGACGGGGATGTCGCGAGTGGAATCATCCGACTTAAGGCGCTTGCACACCTCATAGCCATCCATCTCGGGCATCATGACATCCAGTATGATCAGGTCAGGCTGTTCATCTTGTGCAACGATCTCCAGTGCCTTTTCACCGGATGTTGCAATTTTAACGCGGTAGTCTTCCTTCAGGGCCTCAGCCAGCACCTGGATATTTAGTGGTTTATCATCAACCACTAGAACGGTAGGCTTCTTGGCGGACTCAACACTCATTGCCGCTCCTTCCTTAATTGCGCAGTTATCTCTTCAACCAGCTCAAGCGCGCGATCATAATCAAAACCATCCACCTCACGCTGCAATTGCTGGAACAGTTTGCTGGTTTTGAGTCCGGCAGTGAAACTCACCAGTTTTTCTAATAATTCGTAACCTACTAACTCGCTATTTTCCAACCGCTCTTTCACGATCGCGAGATCTGCCAACAACTCATCAGTGCCCACAGGAGTCAGTACATACTCTGATAACTCTTGGGGCAAATACTCTTTAATCGCCGACATTACCTGCTCTAGCGCAGCCAATATCTCATGCCCTTGCTCTGGCGATATTGCCTTGCCCTCATCAATCTGCTGATTAAAGCGACGACTTAACTCAAACAACGTCATGGCACCAATAGCGCCGGAACTACCTTTTATAGAGTGCAGCCAAGAAGCGATATTCTGCTCATCGCCGTTAGCGAGTAATTCGATAAACTCAGAGCCTGAGGCCTGGTGCTGCATACAGAACTGTTTCAACAGGTGGTGGTACAGCTCTTCGTTACCCGCAACATGCGATAGTCCGTACTCTATATCTAATGGTAGACCCTCCTTGTCTGAAGCGACAGGGGCCCGCCCCATCGATTTCAGCGCTTCACTCTCTGAATGATCATACCCCGGTTGAATCCACCGCAACAGGCTTTTTATTACATGCACAGGGTCCATCGGCTTGGGAATATGATCATTCATTCCGGCGGCCAAACAACGCTCTCTATCTTGCACCATGGCGGCAGCTGTCATCGCAATAATAGGCACATCAGGTTTGCGGTTTCTAATCTGCTCTGTGGCTTCAAAACCATCCATCACAGGCATCTGCAAATCCATCAATATGGCATCGAAATCGGCATTGTCTGTCGCAACAACAGCCTCTTCACCATTATTAGCCACATAAACATCCAACCCTGCTTGCGTGAGCAACTCAGAGGCAACCTGTTGGTTAATCTTGTTATCTTCAACAAGCAAAATACGGGCATTCTTAATCGGCCTCGCCAGCTCAGCAAGATCCACATCTCCGGAACTTCTTTTACCCCAAGCCCCTTCACAAGCACCTACGAGTGTTTCATATAGAGAAGATGGAATAACAGGTTTGATCAATAACGCGTTGTACAGTCCTTGATTGTCTTGAATGAAAGACTCACTCATGCGCGTATTGCTGATCAAAACCACAATTGGCTGTTTGGCAATTGCACCGCTATCAACGTTCTCTCTGATCTTATGAAGACTCTGGACACAAACCTCGTTGTCACGACAACACTCTGCAATAATCAGATCAAAGGGTTTCTCATTATCAGCAACCGCACCCATTCGTTCGACCGCATCAACATGAGAGCCACACTCCTCCACGGCAATATTCCAGGACTGAAGCATGCTCACCACAGAACGCCGGGAAGATTCAACACTATCCACCACCAGCACGCGCAATGCTTTGTCATCAAAAAACTCACGCATGATGCTCTCTGTCGCCAGCCCCAATTTACAATTGAAGCTAAAGGAGCTTCCTTCACCGGGCTCACTCTCAACGGTGATTTTGCCACCCATCATCTCAACCAGATTTTGACTGATGGCCAGCCCCAATCCGGTACCACCAAAGCGACGCGTGGTTGAAGTATCCGCCTGACTAAAGGCATGAAACAGTCGTTCCATATCTTCGTCATCAATCCCCATACCGCTATCAACAACAGAGAAGCGTAACTCCACACTATCATCACTTTGTGAAAGCACTTCACCATAGAGCTGTATCTCACCGTACTCGGTAAATTTAATGGCGTTACTGACAAGATTGATCAACACCTGGCTTAAACGTAACCCGTCCCCCACCAGTGTGCGAGGCACATCGCGATCTATCCAGAAATTAAGTTCAATCCCTTTTGATTCCAAGGTTGCTGAAAACAAAGAAGAGAGCTGTTCGAGAATATCGTCCAAACTAAATTGCGCACGCTCCAACTCCAATCTGCCTGCCTCGATTTTGGAGTAATCGAGAATATCATTCAGTATGCGCAGCAACGATTTGGAAGAGCCCTGAATTTTGGTTAGATAGTCTTTTTGTACGGGCGAAAGCGAGGTGCCAAGAATCAGCTGAGTCAAACCAATAATGGCATTCATTGGCGTTCTGATCTCATGACTCATATTCGCCAGGAACTCACTTTTCGAAAGCGAAGCAGCCTCTGCCCGTTGTTTGGCCTCGTTTAGTGCAAGCTCCGTCTCTTTTAGCTCGGTGATATCCCAGTTTATACCAAGGACTCTTTGTGCCTTTCCTTCGTTATTGCGCAGGATAGTGGTAGCTGTTTGGACATAACGTATTTCGCCATCGGGCCGTACGATGCGAAATTCATCGTTATAGTCTTCCTGCTGCGGCATTTTAATAGCCGTTTCAAGACGCCCAACGACTTCATCTCTATCTTCAGGGTGCAGACGTTTTTGCCACTCTTCGTACACAGTCTCTTGAGCAATGTCATGGAGGCTGTATAACTCCTCCATGACAGCATCCCAACTCACTTGGTTGGTGATGATATTCCAATCCCAAACCGCAATTTCACCGGCGCGTGTTGCCAACTCGAATCGTTCAGACAAACGACGCACTTCGGTAATATCACGGAACGCAACAAACAACATTGGCTTATCTGCCAACATGACACGTTGCTCTGTCACCAAGACATTACGCAGCTCACCCTGTTTAGTAACGTGCTGCACTTCGAAGTTACCATGCCCGTTTTCCAAACTTTCCAAACGCGTTCTACGTACACCCGGCTCTTTTTCTATTTCGTGAACATGGATGGGGATATGTGCAAACTCTTCTGGTGCGTACCCCAACTGATCACAGGCGATTCGATTAAACTCTACAGGCAGCGCACTTTCAGGATCTACAATCAAAATACCTTCCGGCGCCATTTCAAAGAAGGTGCGATATTTTTCTTCTGCAGCTACCAGCTCCTGCTCTTTGCGTTTAACCTCCGTAATGTCTTCAACAATTCCAACAATGTTGGTTATCTCACCGCTCTCCTTCCTAACGGCGGAAACACCTAAACTTCCCCATACAATGTCACCATCTTTACGTATATAGCGCTTCTGCATGTGGAAGTATTCACGCTTGCCCTCCACCAGTTCTTCGAACAACGAAGCATTTAGATTTCGGTCGTCGGGATGAGTCCAGTCAGTGAAACGCATTTTACTCAGCGCTTCTACACTGTAACCAAGCATGTTTTGTAAAGCCTTATTGGTTAAACGAGGCATACCATCGCTATCAAGCATCACCGCCCCCACAGGCGCATGCTGAAACAGAGACCTGAATCGCTCCTCTGAAAGCCGTAACTCTTTTTCAGCAGCTAAACGCATGCTCATATCGTGAATACTGGCAACAATTAACGTTCCGCTATCACGCTCAATTTTTGAGAGTCCGATATTGACCTGAATTTCATGACCGCTCTTGGTTAACGCAATGACATTACCGCCTTCGCCAATACGCATACTGCCTGCCGCCTGCATAAATCTGTCACGCAATGACGGATGGTTGGCACGACTCGCCACAGGCATCAGTTGCTCTACAACCATTGATCGCAATTCATCACGCTCATAGCCAAACATCTCTTGCGCAGCGGCATTGGAAAAAACAATTTGGCCACTCGGGTTAATCACAATGGTGGCCTCTGGCGTTGAATCCAGTAACAGATCCAGATCACGGCGCGACACCTGTAACTTCAATATGGTTGAACTCAGGCGGCGCATGACGGTATTGAATGCGATAAGTAGAATCAGTAGTACAGGAACCCAAAACCAACCTTGATTAACAACCGTACTCGCCTCATCTACCGCTTGTGATGTTGTTTTGGCAGACTCAACAATTCGGTCATCCAGCGCTAACGCCAGGCGATCCATTGCTCTAAGCGCTATACCGTTGTTCATCTCGGTTTTGTGTCTTAATTCGTTTTCGATCGCCAATTCAGAATTGGAGGCGATCTCAAGCTCGGCGGGAATTGATTCGAGCAAAGAGAGTGATTGACCAAGAACGCTGAGTGACTGCGACTCCTCCCCCGTCAGCTCTAACTGACGATAAGAGGTAACAAAGCCCTTGAGGACTTCAATGCTTTTTAAGTAGTTCTCGGTGTAGGTGGTATCCCGTGTCTGAAGATACCCCTTCATGGTTAAGTAAAGCTGGTCATTCGCCAGAATGCCGTAGCCTTCATGCACACCATGCTCGATCTTCGCCAGCACTGAGTTTTGTTGCTGCCAGCTATCGCGAATATCTTGAACTGATTGATTGGCGTACCAACTGTACCCCACCCACATGCATATCAGCAGCAATACTCCGCCGACAATCAAGTTGGACAGGACATTCAA
>JBNKYV010000108.1:0-13674 GCA_050301075.1 Gammaproteobacteria bacterium | reverse complement strand
GCATTATTCAGGATTCCTTAAAGGAATCACGCGTTCAGGGGAAACTTGATACTCAAGTAGGCTATTTTGTTTTGGCTAAAGATGTTTGTAGCGCTCTGGCTGGCGGTGCAGATAAAAATAAAGTGTTGACCGATATAACCCCGTTTATGGGAAAAGAGCTAGCTGAGACTGTTTACGAAGCTGCCATCAGCGTTATCTGCCCGGAACACAAAAAGATCGTCCCTAAAATGCAAGGGATTAGTCGCTAAGCAACTGGGAAGAGTAGGGCTTATCCAGAATGCGCCGGACGAGCCCTATGCGTCATTAGTTGTAAGCGACCTCGTTTTCACCACCAAACACCTCAAACAGGCGTGGAATAAAGCGCGCCAGTTCTAATGTCATAATGCCGAAGTCGTTATCGAACTGGGCGGCGATGTCATCAACGTCGATCTCATTGCTTTGATCTAGTAGTTCGTCTGCAAAGCGCAGGCGTTTGATGTTCATGTTTTCATCAATCACGCAGGAGATATGTTCATTCCAGGTGATGGCGAGTTTAGAGGCGATCTTGCCGGCATCCAGGTGTACCTGAATCTCTTGTGAGGTTAGATCCTGGCGTTTGCAGCGGATGATGCCCCCTTCGTCGCCTTTATCGCGCAGTTCGCATTCGTCTTGTAATTCGACATCTGAGGGTATGTCATCGCCATTTAGCCAGCGCGTCATGGTAGTCGGTGCGGGCACGCGCAGGCTGGGTGAGGTGGCCGCCAGAGAACCGATGCTGCCGCGTAGGTAGCTGGTCAATTCTTCCGCTTTTGCCGCGCTGGAGGCATTAACCACAATCAGATTGTCCTTTGGCGAAATATAGGCAAAGGTGAGAGCCGATTTTGTAAAAGCTTTGGGCAAAAGGTCATGTGTGACCTCTTCTTTAATCGCATCGCGCTCTTTGCGGCGAACAGGGCGGCCTTGCGACTCTTCTATCTCCAGCGCTTTTTCGTTCACGATGTCGCGAATAACCGACGCGGGGAGGATTTTCTCCTCTTTGCGTGCACAGATCATGATATGGCCGTTGGCGGCATGGATCAGTTCTGTGCCGTAGCGCCCCATCGGTGGTACCCAGCCATAGCTGGATAGGTCCATCTTGCCGCAAGGTTTAAAGCTATGTGCGGCCAGTTTTTCAGCCAGCTCTTCAGGCGAAAGTTCGAACGGTTTGGTAAGGCGAAACAGTTGTAGATTGGAAAACCACATATTAAAAATCAATCAGCGAGGTAATAAACAGAAGGCGGCATTATCCATAAATTGGCCGGTGACCGCTATACTGAATTTGTTCGAGGCAGAAGATAGGGGCAGGGTGTGAACGTAGCGCAAAAGCAAAATATTTTATGGGCAATAATCGTTGTGTCACTGGTTGCCGTAGGATTTGTGCCACCAATCCCTCAAGATCTTGAATATCATAATTTTGCGGATCAGAGTGTTTATTTCGGTATTCCCAACACCTGGGATGTACTTTCCAATGTACCGTTTGTACTTATTGGTCTTTACGGATTGTTTGCGACCAGAAAAACAGCAATTGATGGTATCTATCGAACAACAGCGATTATCTTTTTTATCGGTATGGTGCTAACTGGCTTTGGGTCCGGTTATTACCATTTGTCACCATCAAATGAAACGCTGGTATGGGATCGTCTGCCTATGACGATTGCTTTTATGGCCTTCTTTAGTTTTATTTTGTCAGTGCATATCAATGAGCGAGTAGGGCGTGTGGTGTTGGTGCCTTTGTTGGTGTTAGGTATCAGTTCAGTATTTTATTGGGACTATACCGAATCCATAGACGCAGGCGACTTACGCTTTTATGCGGTGATCCAGTTTTTGCCAATCTTATTGATACCGACCATCATCCTGATGTTTCCCTCGCCACGCTATCTCATAAAATACATCTGGTGGATTATTACAGCTTATGTGGCCGCCAAGCTGCTTGAGCACTTTGATGCTCAGGTGTTGTCTATGTTAGGCGTAGTTAGTGGCCATAGTTTGAAGCATGTGGCCGCATCACTTTCAGGCATTGCATTTTTATATGCATTAGCAAGTATGCGGCGTTGATTCATTAAAGGCGTGGGCAGGTTTTGACTTGTTTCGCTGTGGCTTTTAGCCAGTCTGGTGTGTTTAAACGTTCAAACGTGGATTGTACGTTTGCTGTACTGAGTGTTTCCGCTTTTCCGGCAATCACTGTTAAGTTGGATTCCGTCTTACCGTGAATGCACAGCGTCGCACCGCTTGCTTTGCGCAAATGTTCTGCCAGAATCAAATACCTGCGTGGTGTATCCAAACCCAAGTTGGCAACGATTACGCCACCGCTGTTTAGTTTGCTTGCTGCCAAATTAAAAAATGCTTGGGTTGCCAAATGTTCCGGAATGCCATCTGCATCATAGGCGTCCAATAAAATAATGTCGTAACGTTTGTCCGTTGCTTGTAAGTACTCCAAACCATCTTGAATATGTATCTGATAATGTTTATTCGGTTTGACGGCAAAGTAGTCTTGGGCGACTTTTGTCACAACAGGATCTATTTCAATAGCGTCTATTTTGATATCTGGAATGTGTTCGGCTAGTTGATTGCTAAACACACCGCCACCCATGCCAACGATCAGTGCATTGTTATGTTGCGTGGCATAACCTAATCCGACTAGCGCATGTCTTACATACTCCATAATGACATTGTTGCGATTGCTTAGATCAATACTGCTTTGGTCTGGTGAACAGATGTTTTCAAACCGTAAGTGGCGTTTGTTGTTTTGATCAACGACGATTACATCGCCAAACAAGGAAGGCTGGCGAAACTGAACTTGATACTCGATCTGTTCACTGTTTTCAGTACAGACATGTGCAAAGGGTGGGGTAGGATCGGTTGCCATGGCAGTATTGCATATAGCCGCCATGGTCAGCGCTGAAATCCATTTCATAGCGATAGACTCGGGTTATCAATTTTTTATTGTTTAGCTTATTAGCGTACAATAACCGCGAATCAATTATTACGGCAATGACAAGGAGGTGGTTGTGCGTATCGTTAAGACGTTATCTGTTGTATTCAGTTTGAGTGCCTTTTTATTGGCTGCGCCAATGGCTCAGGCTGCTAAAGAGAATTTTGATCGTTCCAAACCGCATATGAATTTGGGTGTCACCATTAGCGGTGAAGACTTCGGTGAAGTGGTCTCTATGAGTGGTTTGGGAATTGTGATGCCAACGGCATCTGCCGCGCAGATGTATAGTGATATCACACTAAAACGCGGTTACACTGGCACCGATGACCTGAAGCGCTGGGCGGAAATGTCTGCCAAGACAGCTGGCAAGTGCGAAGTGTGCCTCCGTGATGTAACGGTGAAAATGCTCAGCCCGTCGGGCGAGGTGGTCCGCACCTTCAACCTGATGGGGGCTTACCCTGTGCGCTGGGAGCTGAGCTCTGATTCCAGTGCTACGGGCGATATATTGACCGAGTCTATAACGCTGAATTTTGAGCGGATTCAGGATCAGTAGATAAATCTCCGTAGAAAATTTTAGGGGTAAGTGGCTGATACGCTTACCCAATCTGCCTGTGATGTGCTAAACTCCTGCGCCTTGCTTGTCCGCTGAGTTCTGCGCGGCAAAGTAGTCATGTTATGGTGGCTCGCGTCGGTCACCTCGCAACGATACATTGCAAACCCCGCCAGGCCCGGAAGGGAGCAACGGTAGTAATGGACTCGTGTGCCGAGGAGCGGCGGGCGTGGGCCGCCACCTAACATTTCTCAATCCTAAGAATTTGAAATTCTTATCCCGATTTAACGTCTTTTAGCGTGGTGAACCGCGCCGGTTTTGCGTTAGAATCACATCCCTATGTCTTTATTTACCAAAGAATATTACAGACCAATTCCGAGTCAACGCCTGGCAGGGGACGCTTAATGAGCTATCAAGTGCTGGCACGCAAATGGCGTCCGCGCAGTTTCGGCACAATGGTGGGGCAGGAGCATGTGCTTCGCGCGCTGATCAACGCGCTGGATAATGAGCGCCTGCATCACGCCTATCTGTTTACCGGTACCCGTGGTGTGGGTAAAACCACCGTAGCGCGTATTTTTGCCAAGTCGCTCAACTGCGAGATTGGCGTTACCTCTAATCCATGCGGTGTTTGTAGCGCCTGTAAGGAGATCGATGAAGGTCGCTTTGTTGATCTGATCGAAGTGGATGCGGCGTCTCGCACCAAGGTAGAAGACACCCGCGAGCTGCTCGAGAATGTGCAATATGCGCCAACACGCGGTCGCTACAAGGTCTACCTCATCGACGAGGTGCACATGCTCTCCACCCACAGCTTTAATGCGCTGCTGAAAACGCTGGAAGAGCCACCTCCGCACGTTAAATTCCTGCTGGCGACGACTGATCCGCAAAAACTGCCGGTGACGATTTTGTCCCGCTGTCTGCAATTCAGTCTCAAGCGTATGTCGCCTGAGATGATTGCTGGTCACCTTGAAAATGTTCTCAAAGCGGAAGAGATTGCATACGACAATCGCGCATTGATGCAAATTGCTGATGGTGCAGATGGCAGTATGCGTGACGCATTAAGCCTGCTGGATCAAGCTATTGCCTATGGCGGTGGAGCGCTGAAAGATGATGAAGTGCGTGCCATGCTGGGCACTATCGATCGCAGCTATATTTTTCGCCTGCTGCAAGGGCTGGCAAGCAAAGATGCTACTTCCATTCTGGAGACGGTACAAAACCTGGCCCAGCAGGGGATTGATTTTACAGCTGTGCTTTCAGATCTGATCTCCCAGCTGCACAAGGTTGCTCTGGTGCAGGTAGCGCCCAATTCGCTGGATCAGATGCCGGATGAGCATACACTGAAGGATCTGGCCTCGGCTATTTCCCCGGAAGATGTGCAACTTTACTACCAGATTGGCCTGACCGGTCGTCGTGATCTGCCATTCGCACCGGATTTGCGCAGTGGTTTTGAGATGATCCTGCTGCGCATGTTGGCGTTTCGTCCCGTATTGGTGAACGAAACGGCCGCCGCACCTGCGGCTTCAGCACCGCCTGCCGGTGGTCGCATTTCGCAGCCAGCGGCCCCGCAGTATCAAGCAGCACCGGCGCCGACTCAGCAGGCAGCGCCACAGGTGCCAGTTGTATCTAGTCATTCACCGGGGCAACCACAGATGCCCGCTGCTCCGGCACCGGCCCCAGCCCCTCAAGCGGCTGCACCATCCCCGGCTGTTCCGGCGGGTCAGGGCAGTTTGAATGGTGAATGGCACGAAATCGTTAGCCAGCTCGGTTTGCGTGGTATGGTGCATCAGTTGGCGGTGAACTCTGTGATGCAGGGGCGTAATGGCAACACAATCAATCTGTTATTGTCTGCGCAGCACTCATCGCTAAGCAGTCCTGCGATGGAGCAACGTCTGCAAGAGGCGCTGGAGCAATATAGCGGTGAATCGGTACGTTTGAATATTACGGTTGGCGAAATAGAGCAAGAGACGCCAGCGCACATGCAGCAGCGTGCGGCGGAAGATCGCCAACAAGCAGCGATTGAAACAATCGAAAATGACCCCAATGTAAGACGTATTCAAGAGACTTTTGAGGCGGAAGTGATTACAGAATCGATCCGTCCTGTTAACTAACCCAAACTTTTAATTTAAGAGAGATTGTTATGTTCGGTGGTGGTAAAGGTGGCCTGGGCGGCCTGATGAAGCAAGCCCAAAAAATGCAAGAAGATATGCAAAAGGCGCAAGAAGAGATCGCCAACATGGAAGTGACTGGCGAAGCCGGTGGTGGTTTGGTCAGTGTTTTGATGACTGGCCGTCACGATCTGCGTCGCGTGAACATAGACCCATCTTTAATGGAAGAAGATAAAGAGATGCTGGAAGATCTATTGGCGGCAGCGGTTAACGACGCTGTACGTAAGATCGAAACAGAAACGAAAGAGCGTATGTCTTCAATGACATCAGGCATGGGATTGCCCCCCGGAATGAAACTCCCATTCTAAGGCTACATCTCACGCTGGATTTTCCCGATAACTGCGTCAACAGTGCTCATTTGCACTTGTAAACTGCGCGCTGTTTCCTTGTTCTCGAATAAATCCAGCGCGACCTGAAGCCTTATAATCATTCGTTACGGTTTTGGGCTTTATTGTTTAGGCATGATGCATTTGGTTTGAGATGAAAGAAGCTTCTCTGATTGATGAACTGATTGAGGCCCTGCGCTGTTTGCCCGGTGTGGGGCCTAAATCTGCTCAGCGTATGGCTTACCATTTGCTGGAACGTGATCGCGTGGGTGCTAAGCGTTTGGCTAAGTCTTTGGATGAGGCCGCTGAGCAGGTGGGTAATTGCAAACAGTGTCGTACGCTGACGGAGCATGAGTTTTGTTCTATCTGCTCCAGCCATAGTCGTGATCGATCAACGTTATGCGTGGTTGAGATGCCGACTGATGTAGCACTGATTGAACAATCACATATCTATAAAGGTCTCTATTTTGTACTGATGGGGCACTTGTCTCCATTGGATGGTATTGGGCCAAATGAAATTGGCCTGGATGTCTTGAAGGCGCGTTTGGCAGAGGGCGAGGTTGAAGAGGTAATTCTTGCAACCAACTCAACTGTGGAAGGTGAGGCAACAGCGCATTACGTAGCAGAGATTGCCAAAGGGCAGAATGTAAAAGTAACACGCCTTGCTCGGGGTGTGCCCATGGGCGGTGGGCTGGAATATGTAGATGGTGGCACGCTCTCTCATGCGTTAGCCAGTCGTGAACTTTTGTAACAGTGGATGTAGCAAATGTCTGAAGGATTGATCTTGGCTGCGGTTACCTACCTTTTGGTGGTGATCGCTTTTTTTATGCCGCACAAGCGCGCTTTTCATATGCCGGTTATGGCTGGCACGATGGTGTTTGATGTTTTAGTGCTGCCAATTTATCTAATCCTGACCAAAGACTGGTATAAGCGTCTTATCGAGCAGGAAGAGATTTTTTCTTTCATGATCTGGATGCATTTTATTCTCGTGCTCACTCTGTATGCCTTATACGTGTTGCAGATTATGACCGTGAAGAAAATGCTGGCAGGTGATGAAACGGCAAGAAAAGAACACAGAAATCAGGGTAAAGGAATATTGATTGCCCGTGGTTTGGTGGTTTTATCTGCATTTATGTTGATCGAACCTGCTGAACAAGCGTAAAGTGGTAAGCTTAATCATTCTTTAACCTGCTTTTAAAATCCGGGATTCGTAGATCTGTATGCAACTTACGCTTTACACTGATTACTCTTTGCGTGTGCTGATATATCTTGGCGTGCGTCCTAATGAGCAGGTCACGATTACCGAGATTGCAGAGAGCTACAACATATCGCGTAATCATTTAGTAAAAGTAGTGCATAACCTAGGCTCTATGGGCTTCATTCATACCACTCGCGGTCGCGGTGGCGGCATGACCTTGGCCAGAGATCCCTCTGAAATTAACATCGGTGATGTTGTTCGTCATACGGAGCCTAATTTCGATATCGTTGAATGTTTCGACAAAGAGACAAACACCTGTCCTATCGCGCCGGGTTGTGCATTGATCAAAGGGCTTAAAGTCGCGCGTAACGCATTTCTTGAAGTGTTGGATGGGTATACGCTTGACGCGGTGATCGCTAATCGTCATCAGCTGATTAAGCTATTGAATATCCAGTCCCAGCCAGTAGATGGCTAGGACTGTTGCACCATCTCTTCTGACGCCATAATTTTTAGATAGTTTTCATAACGTCGCTCGCTGATTTTTTGTTCAGCGACAGCTTCTTTAACGGCGCATTTCGGTTCACTTTGATGTGTGCAGTTATGAAACTTGCAGTAACTGACAAACTCACGGAACTCTTTAAAGCAATAGGGCAGTGTTTGTGGCTCAACTTGCGAAAGTCCAAATTCGCGCACACCGGGTGAATCAATCAGGTCGCCACCGCCTTGCAAGTGATAAAGCATGGCGGCAGTGGTTGTATGTTTGCCTTTGCCCGAGCTGGCGGAAACTTCGCCCACACGAATCTCTTTGTCAGCCAACAAATGACGAATAATGGATGATTTGCCAACGCCAGATTCACCCACAAATATGCTGGTACGATTGATTAGTTGTTCTTCCAGCCGCGCCAAACCCTGCGCCTGTTTTGTGCTGGTATAAAGCACGTCGTAACCAATGGCTTTGTAGCAGGCAACGTCTTCTGCTAATTGCGCGTGTTCAGCGTTGCTGAGCAGATCTGTTTTGTTAACAACAAGTACGGGGGTGATATCAAGGTTTTCGGCCACTGCAAAATAGCGGTCAATCAAATTGTCGTGAAAGCGGTAGCCTTCATCCTGCAGAGCTTTTACGGTGGTGACAATGATCAGTTGATCAATGTTGGCGGCAATCGCTTTTTCACGTCCAACATCATCAGGGCGGGCGAGAAATGTTTTACGCTCCAGTCGTTCGAGTATGACGCCTTCGTTATCATGCGTCATTGTCCAGATAACACGATCCCCACACACGATAGCGCCATGTTTGCGGCGAGAAGTGCAACGGAACACCTGCCCCTGATCATCTTCTATATCTAGTTTTGCACCGAATCGGCTGATAACCAGGCCATTACGGCGATCCTCTTCTGAGGTGAGTTCTTTTTGGTTTTGTTGCTTTGATCTATGCGGGGTTCGTTTACGCGCCATTACAAACTGCTTATTTGTCTTTTATTTTGAGTGTGCCGGGAAATGGTAATAGGTTTCGTTGAGATAATCGATGACTTCTTGTCGTTGTTTGTCTGTCCAGCTGTGACCACTGGCATTTTCGCAGAAATTCACGCGTCCCACCAAATCATCAAAGCTATGCAAAATGCTATTAGGGCGTGAAAAAATAGAGTTGTCGTGACACTGCTGGCAATCTTTGTTAATGCGCTGCTCACCCGGGTGGGCTGATTCTGCGTGTGTGGTGAATGGAAGCAATACAGCGGAGGAAAGTAATAGCGCAGGCAGTGCTTTCATACAAACTCCTTTTGTTCGATTATGTGGTAACTACATAGTAGGACAATATGGCGTGGCATTCTATCTATTATTGAGCTAATTTTAGGTGCTGAATCTCGGCCAGCGGACGCACAATGATGCCATGTCTGCTAAGATCTAATGAGTTGAATTAAATTTTCGAAAGGGAACTCATGCCGCAAAACCCTAATAATCTGATTTGGATCGATCTTGAAATGACGGGGTTGGACCCAGACAACGATGTGGTCATTGAAATTGCGACAATTGTGACTGATGCACATCTCAACGTGTTGGCGGAAGGCCCTGTTCTGGCTATACACCAAAGTGATGCGACCATGGATAACATGGATGAGTGGAACACCCGTCAGCATGGTAGCTCTGGCCTGACTCAGCGCGTGAAAGAGAGTACCGTTACCGAGGTTGAGGCTGCTCAACAAACCATCGAATTTTTACGCCAATATGTGCCTGCCAATGCTTCGCCGATGTGCGGCAACTCCATTTGCCAGGATCGCCGTTTTCTCTACCGCCACATGCCTGAGCTAGAGCGCTATTTCCACTATCGCCATATCGATGTCAGCACGGTGAAAGAGCTGGTTAAACGTTGGGCGCCACAGTTGATGAAAGGTTTCGAGAAAAAAGGTGCGCATCTGGCGTTGGATGATATTCGCGAGTCTATTCGCGAGTTAGAGTATTACCGCGAGCACTTTATTCACCTGCCTGATTAATGGTCTGTTTGTTGGTGCTCATTTAGTGCCCATTCCACATGCTCCCTCACCATGGGTGAGGGGTGTGTCAGGCGAGCCTTTAAGGCTTCAATAATTTCATCTGTTGTCGGTGCGTTGCCGAGTGCAACGGCGATGTTGCGCAGCCAGCATTCATGGCCAATGCGGCGAATCGGTGAGCCTTCCAGTTTTTTCAAAAATGCAGCTTCGTCCCATGCAAACAGCTCGATGAGCTTAGGTGCATCCAGTCCTTCACGCGGCTGAAAATCCGCTTCTTGTGTTGTTTTAGCAAAACGATTCCAGGGGCAAACCAGTTGGCAGTCATCGCAACCATAAATGCGATTGCCCATGGCTTTGCGAAACTCTACCGGGATACTGCTACGTAGCTCGATGGTGAGGTAGGAGATGCAGCGGCGGGCATCTACTTCGTAGGGGGCAACAATTGCCTGCGTGGGGCAGATGTCGATACAGGCTTGGCATTTGCCACAGTGGTTTTCGGTAGAGGTATCTGCGGGTAATGGTAAAGAGGTGAGCAGTTCACCTAAAAAGAACCACGAGCCTTCTTTCTGATTCAGTACGTTGCTATGTTTGCCTATCCAGCCTAATCCCGCTTTTTGTGCGATCTCTTTTTCGAGTACCGGGGCGCTGTCAACAAATACGCGATAACCAAATTCACCGGCGATTCCCGTTACGTAGTCAGCTAATTGTTGTAAGCGTTTACGAATCACCTTGTGGTAGTCACGCCCCAATGCATAGCGCGAGATAAAACCGTGCTCAGGCATGTTGAGTAATGCCTCTGAGTCGTGAGCATTGGGTAGATAGTCCATACGCACGGAGATAATGCTTAAAGTCTCCGGCACAAGCAGTTCCGGCTGGCAGCGCTTGTCGATATTGCGCGCCATATACTCCATTTCACCGTGGTATTGCTTATCCAGCCACGCTTTAAATTTTTCGCCTGCCGCCGCTAAATTGATGTCACTGATCGCCACTTGTTGAAAGCCAAGCTCTGCGCCCCGCGTTTTGATTGCATTGGCGATCTTCTGGTAGTCGACATCCACCGGTGGCTGAGTTAGTTTGTCATTCATCTACTATATTAATAGTCACAATATCAAAGTGTAATGATAACGCCCATGAGCCAATTACCCCACAATCTTTATCGTGCCTGCGATGTGCGTGAGCTGGATCGCATCGCTATACAAGAGTTCGGCATCCCCGGTATTAAGTTGATGACGCGTGCAGGTACCGTCACATTTGAAGCGATGCGCGAACGATGGCCAGATGCAGAAAATATTGTTGTTGTCTGCGGTGCAGGCAATAACGCCGGGGATGGTTATGTGATTGCCCGTTTGGTGAAAGAGGCGGGCATGAATATTACCCTGCTTACCCTGAGTGATCCCGAGCAATTAAAGGGCGATGCCAAAACCGCTTGGGGGGCATGTAAGGCATCTGGTGTTGCAGCAAAAGCATTCGATGCTCGGTTAATTAAAGACGCAGATGTGATTGTGGATGCCGTTTTGGGAACAGGGTTGGATCGTGCGCTGCAAGGCCCTTGGGCAGAGGCCATTCAGTCTATCAATCAATCACCGGTGCCGGTTGTTGCGGTTGATATTCCTTCAGGTCTGCACGCAGATAGTGGATACGTCATGGGCGTGGCTGTGCAAGCAGCGTTGACGGTGACCTTTATTGGTCTTAAGCAGGGGCTATATCTGGCCCAGGGGCCTGATTACTGTGGCGAGATTGTGTTTGATGGTCTCGATGTGCCCGCTGATGTCTACAGCCGGTTGCCATCACACATCCAGCGCTTTGATTGGCGTGATTATCAAACAGCGTTACCGCCACGGCATAAAACAGCCCATAAGGGCGATAGCGGCCATAGCCTTTTGGTTGGTGGTGACTTCGGCACTGCTGGGGCCATTTTAATGGCCGGCGAAGCGGCAGTCAGAACAGGTAGTGGTTTAACCTCGGTCGCAACGCAAGCCGAGCACGTACCACCGCTGGTTGTTTCACGCCCAGAGGTGATGTGGCACGGGGTGACTGATGCGGCAGAACTAGATCAATTGATTGAGCGAGCATCCGTGATTGGCATAGGGCCAGGGTTGGGGCAAAAGCCTTGGGGGCAGGAGCTATTTCAGGTGGCAATTAACTCTGGGCGCCCTTTGGTTTTAGATGCCGATGCCCTTAACTTATTGGCAAATCAGCCGTTTAAACATAATAGTTGGGTACTAACGCCACACCCTGGCGAGGCGGCACGCCTGCTTGGATGCTCCACAACGGATGTAAATCAAGATCGCTTGAAAGCGGTTAAAGCCTTACAAGAGAAATATGGCGGAGTAGTGGTGTTAAAAGGTGCTGGGTCGTTGGTTTTTGATGGCGGCGAATCTGTGCATCTTTGCAGTGGTGGAAATCCAGGGATGGCTGTAGGTGGTATGGGAGATGTTCTTACCGGGATTATCACAGCCTTGATTGCACAAGGGCTGCCGTTAAGCACGGCCGCATGTGCTGGAGTGGCGCTGCACGCAGCAGCAGGAGACGAGGCTGCGAAGGCGGGGCAACGAGGGATGTTAGCCTCAGACCTGATTGCAGAGCTGCGAGGATTAATTAACGACACCTATTGAGGTGAATATATGGAAACCGAGGTGCTGGTTGCGGAAGATGATCAAGTCTCGCAACAGGTTCTGGTAACAGTACTGAGAAACTGGGGATACAAAGTCACAGCGGTTGATGACGGTCAAAAAGCGTGGGAGATTCTGGAACGAGATGATCGCCCCGTACTCGCAATACTCGACTGGATGATGCCCCATGTGAGTGGCGTAGATGTCTGCCGCAAATTACGTGAGATTAAAACGGACACCCCAACCTATGTGATTATGCTCACCGCCTTAACCACCAAAGAAAATATTGTGGAAGGTCTGGAGGCGGGGGCAAACGATTACCTCGGTAAACCATTCGATATGGACGAGTTAAAAGCGCGCTTACGTGTTGGTCAGCGAGTTGTTGATCTACAGCAAGCACTATCAACGCGTGTAAAAGAGTTACAAGAAGCGTTAGACCATGTGCATACCTTGCAAGGCATCCTGCCTATCTGTATGCACTGCCATAAAATCCGCGATGATCAGGAAACCTGGCAACGAATCGAAAACTACCTTGCAGATCATGCCGATGTTCAATTTAGTCACGGCATCTGTTCTGATTGCCTCCATAAACACTACCCTGATCTTGTTGATGACTAAATGCATTTGGCAAATAGACCAATAAGTTTAGCGGTTATTGCCATTGTTTTATCACATGCCGGTCATGCTTCAGCAAAACCTCCCGTTAGCTGTGATCATTTATCTTTATTAAAGCCTAAAGAGCGCGAATGGTGTTTGGAAGAACGACCAATAGATCGTGAAAGCACTTTGCGCGACTGGTGTGAGCAAAAATCCGAGTTAATTATAAAGTCAAAAGGTTATGAGCCGTATAACTGGGCCGCTCGTTATTGGAATCATAGTGGGGAGTTGTTTGTTGAAGGTGAGTGGCGGGTTGGTTTGAATTCTTTGAACGTTGAGTGTTGGGCTAAAAAAGGATTCAGGGCTGATAGGGCGGATATAAAAATTAACAACTTGCCAAAATAGGATGTAATTAAATGGCTTAATATTGCCAATCCGAGGGAGTGGGCTTATGTTTGTTAGTGCGTTAAAGGAATCAAAAGTACTTTTGAACTTATTCGGGTTTATGCCTATGCAGTATTGGCATAAATTAATGTTCTATTGTGCCTTGCGAGTTCTTTATTTGATTTCTGGTAGAGCTCTTGTTAGTCATATTTATTTACCCTTTAATGGTATAACTGCCTATGTTGAAGTTGATAGGCCAAGCGGGTTGATTTTTTTATCTGAAATTGCCTGCGGTAATGTCTACGATGATTTTTGCACAGATGAGAATTCGGGGGTAAAGGTACTTTATGATGTGGGGGCAAACTGTGGCTTCTTTTCTTTGATGAGAGCAATCCAAAACCCTACTCTTAGT
>JBNKYV010000107.1:0-3378 GCA_050301075.1 Gammaproteobacteria bacterium | reverse complement strand
TCCGCGCCTTGGCCAACAGCCTGCGAGATATAAAGGAATACATTTTGGCACCTGATATGGGTACGGACGAGCAATGCATGGCATGGATTAAGGATGAAGTGGATCGTGTTGTCGGCTTGCCCAGAGAAGTGGGGGGGATACCGTTGGATGAGATTGGCGCAACGGGTTGGGGGCTGAGCCATGCGGTAGATGAAGCGATCAAGTTTTGCGACTTTGAACTAAAGGGTGCCCGCGTTGTGGTGCAGGGATTTGGCGCAGTGGGCATGCATGCAGCCCGTTTCCTCAGTGAAAAAGGCGCTGTGTTGGTTGCTGTGGCTGATTCTAACGGGGCGATCTTTAAGTCTAATGGATTGGATGTTACCACTCTTGTTGAACTCAAGCAGGCCGGTAAATCTGTTACTGAGTATGCAGGGGGGGAGAAGTTGGCGCGTGATGATGTGGTTGGGATTGAGTGTGATATCTGGATTCCCGCTGCACGGCCAGATGTTGTGCATGAGGATAACGTAGAGCGCCTTAACACTAAGCTGGTTGTTCAAGGTGCGAATATCCCGTTTACGCATGGAGCAGAGCAGTACCTGTATGACAAAGGTGTTGTGTGTGTGCCAGATTTTATTGCCAATGCCGGTGGTGTTATCTGTGCGGCGATGGAGTATCAAGGCTCCAGTGAGTCAGCTGTATTAAGCGCGATTGCGGAAAAAGTAGGGCGTAATACGAAGTTGGTTTTGCAGCGTAGCATTGATGAGAAAATCCCCCCACGCAAAGCAGCTGTCGAAATGGCGGAAGAGCGGGTTAGAAAGGCGATGAGCTTTCGCCGCTGGGCGATTATTTAGTCAATAATAAAGGATAGCTCGTGAATAACGGCGTGGAGAACGCACTGAGTTATTTTCGGCGGGAGGGTGATGTCCCGTTATTGGATGTCACTATTCCACAGCATTTCGCCTCTATCGTTAAACGCTTTCCTAATCACGAAGCGGTGGTTTCTGTGCCGCAGCAGCGACGTTTAACCTATCAGCAATTGGTGCAGGAAGTAGACCTGTTAGCACGTGGTTTGATTGCGTTTGGCCTTGCCAAGGGGAGTCGTATTGGAGTTTGGTCAACGAACAATATCGAATGGATATTGTTGCAGCTAGCCACGGCTCGCATCGGTGCGATATTAGTCAATATCAACCCTGCGTATTGTGAGAAAGAGCTGGCATACGCATTACAAAAATCGGAAATTGAAGCGCTTTTTTTTATTCCGGGTTTTCATCATAGCGATTACGTAGCAATGCTTAATTCGCTTGTGCCAGAAATTGCATCTTGTTCGCCAGATGGACTGGATAACAGTAGCTTTGCTTTTTTAAAACGTATTGTTGTATTTGATCCGTCAGCCCCTAACAATACGCAACGTTACTTGTCTGGCTTTACCACTTGGCAAGAGTTGATCGCTGCCGCACAAACAGTTCAGGCCAATGAACTGGATGCAATTCAACTTAATTGCCATGATGCAATTAATATCCAATATACATCTGGCACCACAGGCTTTCCCAAAGCGGTGGTGCTGAGTCATCGCAATATTCTTAATAACGCCTATTTCTCTGCGTTAGCTATGCATTTTGGTGAAGAGGACAGGTTATGTGTGCCTGTGCCGTTTTACCACTGCTTTGGCATGGTGTTGGCTAATTTGCTCTGTTTCTCCGTAGGTGCATGTGTTGTGATCGCCTGTGATCATTTTGATGCTGAAGCTGTGTTGGCTGCGGTTGATCATGAACGATGTACTGCCATTCACGGAGTACCCACAATGTTCATTGCTGAGTTGGAACATCCGCGTTTTGAGCACTTTAATCTCTCTTCGTTACGCACTGGCATAATGGCCGGCGCGCCATGCCCACCATCATTGATGACAAAAGTGATGGAGCAGATGCACTGTTCAGAAATATTGATTGGCTATGGTGAAACAGAAGCATCACCACTGACGCATTTAACCACGCGGGAAGATAGTCTCGAACGTAGAACAGAAACCGTTGGTCACAACCTGCCACACCAGGAAGTAAAGATAGTCAGTCTGGATGATGGAAGCGCGGTGAAGTTAGGTAAAGAGGGCGAAGTTTGTTTTCGCGGTTATCACGTTATGAAAGGTTATTACGCCGATCAGGCGGCGACAGACAAAGCCATTGATGCAGAAGGTTGGTTGCACTCAGGTGATATTGGGTCAATGGACCAAGATGGATATGTGCGTATAACCGGGCGCCTGAAAGAGATGATTATTCGTGGCGGAGAGAATATCTATCCGCGCGAGATTGAAGACTTTCTCTTTACCCATCCAAAAATTTCAGAGGCCGCCGTGTTTGGTGTGCCTGATGAGTATTATGGTGAAGAGATTGTAGCGTGGATTCAATTGCACGAAGGGCAGAGCGCAACGCCGGATGAAATTAAAAACTTTTGTGCGGGCAAGATAGCGCATTTCAAAATCCCGAAATATATCCGTTTTGTTGATAGCTTTCCGATGACAGTAACGGGCAAGTTACAGAAATTCCGTATGCGAGAGATGATGCTGAAGGATAGAAAGGTTCAGAAATAAAAACGCCCCGGTTTCTTAAACTAAGGCGCTTGTTTTAATGCTTCTCTCTTATCTACGCCACGGCGAATCTTTAGGGCAATGTGCTTGCAGAAAGCTCATCTGGTCTGCTCTGATTCTACGGTTCTTAAGAATCAACCACTCAGCATAGTTTGGTGTATAGGGTACTGCGAAAAGTTTCATGTTCGCTTCATCCGGCGTGCGCGCTGCTTTTTTCTGGTTGCAAGCCTGGCAGGCGGTAACGACATTGGTCCATAGGTTGGCACCCCCGCGTGATACAGGGTAAACATGGTCGCGAGTCAGTTGTCCTTCAGAAAATTTGCGCAGGCAATACAGACAAATGTGGTGGTCGCGGCGGAAAAGTTCCCGGTTGGTGAGTGGCGGGGTGTTCCAGGCGGTATGGTTTCTGCTAATGCCTCTGGCTGCAATAACCGGGTGCAGGTCTATATAAGACTGAGTGCCTGTAAAACGGTTTCGGCCGCCGCGGATGCGTACTGTTTCGTCGCCGTCTGACCAAACTACGGCGTCTTTTGCGTAGAGCACCACCGCGCTTTGCCAAGGCATCCACTCCATTGGTTGACCTGTTACATCTACACGCAAGATTAACGGTAACATTGTACTAATCCTTCTGCTAGCTAGTTCCGCCTCTGGTCATTCTTATATGTTTTACGGGGCCTATATTAGGTTATCGGCACCTTTTCTGTTTGATTTTAAAAAGTTTTATCTATTTGATGTTTTTTAAGAAAATAAGTGTGTGAGCCACGTCACGTTAATACGCATTTATCGTGTTTAAATTCAGGCCTCTCCGCTGTTTTTGTGTG
>JBNKYV010000106.1:0-8264 GCA_050301075.1 Gammaproteobacteria bacterium | reverse complement strand
CGCAGCTCCGCTGTGCGCTGGCCGTCCGGGTGTGTTGCACGGTAATCGTACTTATCTGGTGGAAGATGATAATGGCCAGATTATCGAAACTCACTCTGTTTCTGCCGGCCTGGATTATCCAGGTGTTGGCCCTGAACATGCGTGGTTGAAAGATGTTGGTCGTGCTAACTACGTGGCGGCGACCGATGATGAAGCGCTGCAAGCATTTCATGATCTGACCCGTTTCGAAGGTATTATGCCTGCGCTGGAATCTAGCCATGCACTGGCTCATGCTGCCAAGCTGGCACCAACAATGGATAAAGACCAGATCATCATCGTTAACTTGTCTGGTCGCGGTGATAAGGACATTCACACAGTTGCAGGTCTGGAGGGCATTAAAGTATGAGCCGTATAGCACAACGTTTTGCCGACCTGAAGGCGAATGGCCGCAAGGCATTGATTCCTTTTGTTACCGCTGGTGATCCTAATCCAAATGTAACCGTACCGCTGTTGCACGCCATGGTTGATGCGGGCGCGGACTTGTTGGAGCTGGGTGTGCCTTTCTCAGACCCGATGGCGGAAGGTCCAACCATTCAGAAAGCGTGTGAGCGCGCGCTGGAGCACAACGTCAGTCTGCGTGATGTGTTGGCGATGGTGAAAGAATTTCGTCAACAAGACAACGAAACACCTATCGTGCTGATGGGATATATGAATCCGGTTGAGATCATGGGTTATGAAAACTTTGCCAAGGCAGCTGCTGAGGCGGGTGTGGATGGTCTGCTGACAGTAGATATGCCACCGGAAGAGGCAGGTGACCTAGTTGATGCTTTGCGTGAAGCCTGTATCGATCCTATCTTCCTACTGGCGCCGACTACGGTTGATACGCGTATCGGCAAGATCTGCCAAGCAGCCAGTGGTTTTGTATACTATGTCTCCCTGAAGGGTGTAACTGGTGCTGCAAATCTGGATGTGGAAGCGGTTGAGCAGAAGGTTGCGCAAATTCGTAAACATACAGAACTGCCTATCGGGGTTGGTTTTGGTATTCGCGATGCGGATTCAGCGCAACGCGTAGCCGCTGTTGCAGATGCGGTAGTTGTGGGTAGCGCGGTGGTTAATCGCGTTGCTGACAATGCTGGGCAGCCAGAAAAGATAAATGAAGCGGTGTGTGGTTTGTTGCGTGAAATGCGCAGCGCCATGGATGCTTGATAAATAGTTGCTTATGTAAATTAAAGAGGCGCGCAGGGTTGCGCTCCTCTTAAAATCCATTGGATTTAGTGAGTCGCCCGAGAGGCGCTTAGATTTAAATAGGAATATAACCAATGAGTTGGTTCGAAAAACTTTTACCTTCACGTATTCGTACAGACGCAAGCACCAAAAAATCTATCCCGGAAGGTCTGTGGACAAAGTGTGGTGGTTGTGGTGCCGTGCTCTACCGCGCCGAGCTAGAGCGTGTGATGGATGTATGCCCCAAGTGTAATCACCATCATCGCATTGGTGCACGTCGTCGCTTGGAGCTGTTTCTGGATAAGGATGGCCGTCAGGAGATTGGTGGTGAGTTGGAGCCTATCGATATCCTGAAATTCAAAGACAGTAAAAAATATAAAGATCGTATCACTCAGGCTCAAAAGAGCACTGACGAGAAAGATGCGCTGATCGCCATGCGTGGTACGCTTAAAGGCATGCCGTTGACTGCCGCAGCATTTGAGTTCAAATACATGGGCGGTTCGATGGGGTCTGTAGTAGGTGAGCGTTTTGTGCGTGCCGCTGAAATCAGTCTGCAAGAGCGCATCCCAATGGTCTGTTTTTCTGCCAGTGGTGGTGCCCGTATGCAGGAAGCGCTGTTTTCCCTAATGCAGATGTCTAAAACCAGCGCGATTCTGGCGAAGATGAGCAAGGAAGGTATTCCCTTTGTTTCTGTGATGACGGACCCAACCATGGGTGGTGTGTCTGCTAGTTTTGCTATGTTGGGTGATATCAACGTGGCAGAACCAAACGCTTTGATTGGTTTTGCCGGTCCTCGTGTCATCGAACAGACTGTTCGTGAAACATTGCCAGAAGGTTTTCAGCGCAGTGAATTCTTGTTGGAGCACGGTGCAATCGACATGATTGTGGATCGCCATGATATGCGCGATCGTTTGGCCAGTGTATTGGCCATGCTGACACACAAGACCATTTAATCCTTTTCTGACGCATACTGATGCGTTTCTCAACATTAGATGAATGGCTCTCCTGGCAGGAGAGCCTTCACCCATCCGAGATTGATCTGGGTCTGACACGCATTCGCGAGGTTTGGCTGCGCCTGCAAGAAACCGGTTCTTTGGGGTGTCCTGTCGTTACCGTGGCGGGCACCAACGGCAAAGGCTCTTGTTTGGCGATGCTGGAGGCAATCTATGCCTCTGCGGGGTATCGCGTTGGTGTTTATTCATCCCCTCATCTGTTGCGTTACAACGAGCGCATTCGTCAGGGCGGCGAAGATGTAGCAGATGATGTTTTGTGCCAAGCCTTTGAGCGCGTCGATCAAGCGCGTAAGGATGCAAGTGGTGAAGAGGTTTCTCTCACCTATTTTGAGTTTGGCACCCTGGCAGCTCTGGATATTTTTGCAATATCGGATTTGGATGTGGTGATCCTCGAAGTAGGGCTGGGTGGTAGGCTTGATGCGGTGAATATTGTTGATGCGGATGTGGCGCTCATTACCTCTATCGCGCTTGATCATACTGATTGGCTTGGTAACGATATTGAGGCGATTGGTCGTGAAAAGGCCGGCATTATGCGGCCCCAACGCCCGGCTGTATGCGGTGATTTAAACCCGCCGGCGAGTATTGCCCAGGTGGCAGGCGAATTGGGCGCTCATCTTTACCAAAACGGCAAAGATTTTTCGGCTAGTGCTCTTGATGTCCAATGGCGCTGGAGTTGCGAAATCGATGGTAAGCCCCGTCAGCGTGATGCTTTGCCGACGCCTGCATTGCGGGGCGCATTCCAGCTGCAGAACGCGGCGGCTGTCATTACAGTTGCTGAATTATTGGCAAACGATTTGCCTGTTTCGCAGTCACATATTCGGGAAGGTTTGGCTAACGTAGCAGTGGCCGGGCGTTTTCAGGTGTTGCCGGGGGATGTACCAGTCATTCTGGATGTGGCGCATAACCCTCATGCCGCACAGGCTCTGGCGGATAATTTGCGTGCCTGGCCGATGCCGGGAACAACGTATGGTGTTGTCGCTATGATGGCAGACAAGGATATTGTCTCGGTGTTTTCTATTTTGCAGTCGGAGATTGATGAATGGCATGTGACTACCATCGATATGCCGCGCGCAGCCAAGGCAGATTCGTTGGCCGGTGTTCTGGACGGGCAGGCCTATGTTTATGCGACTGTGAAAGATGCCTTGGCAGAAGTTAAAACCAAAGCCAGTAGTAATGACCGTATTGTGGTGTTTGGCTCTTTTTACACTGTGGCCGAGGCCATGCATAATGCAGTTTAAATAGGGTTTTCAACGGAAAGCGTATGGAACAAGCTCACAAACAGCGATTGGTTGGCGGTATTGTTTTGCTGGCGTTGGGACTGATTTTTATTCCCATGGTGCTCGATTTTTCTAGCGAAGATCGCAGCCAGATCGAAAATGCCGAAATTCCAGATAAACCTGCACATCTCAAGATGGAGGTGTTGCCGCTGGATGTGTGGTCGCAAAAGAGCGATCCACAGGTCAGCCGAGACGTGCGCACTTTTGAAACGCCGCAGGGTGAAGTGGCCAAGCGCGATAAGGCTGAGGAAGCAGCTGCCAAGAAGGATGTAGCCAAGTCTTCCGAGGCAGCAGTTAAGCAGCCTCAGCAGGAGAAGGCGGTGACTAAAGCTGCCCCTAAAATTGAGCCGAAGCCTCAAGTGGCTGCGCCTGCAGAAAAAACAGCTGCCGAGCCAGAGCCAGAAAAGGCTGCGACGAGTGCTGCTGTTGCCTGGGTGGTTCAGGTGGCAAGTCTGACGGTTGAGAAAAAGGCCTATACCTTGCGTGATTCTATCCGCAAAGGTGGACATCCGGCCTTTGTGGAGCGTGTAAATGGCAGTTCTGGAGCTATTTATCGTGTTAAAGCTGGGCCTGTGGTGAGTCGTGACAAGGCCGATGCAATGAAGGCCGAGATCAAGAAGCTGACCAAGCTCGATGGATTGGTGATGCGTCATCGTTAATAGGTAGAGTCCCCGCAACGCGTCTGGTAAAATCCGCCCTTTGCTTTACTCGCCGTTTAGAAAATTGCAGACAACAGATTACGCAATAGTATTTCTCCTCATGCAGGCATTCTCTGTATGAGCGCTATCGACTACGTAGTGTTAGGAATTGTCGTGCTGTCTGCCGGCATTGGCGTCTGGCGAGGGTTCGTGCGAGAAGCCCTTTCTCTGGCGATCTGGATATTGGCATTTTGGCTGGCCTATGTCGGCGCGGCGGTCATTGAAATCTATTTTCAGGATGTATTTGTTGATCAGTCCTTAAGGCTGGTCGTCTCATTCGTCATTCTGTTCCTAGGTGTGCATATCGCGGGGTTTATTATTTCGCGTTTGTTGTCGACTCTAATTAAATCCATCGGCCTGAAAGGTGTAGATCGGGTGGCGGGTGGCGCATTTGGCATTGTACGGGGCGTCGTGGTTATTTCTGTGCTTGTATTGATTGCAGGCCTAACCCCAGTTGCAGAGGAAACTTTCTGGCGTGATTCATTCATGATTGGCGTGACAGAAAATGTGCTGGACTGGGTGCAAAAACATTATCCGTTAGAAACGGTGAGTGAAAACTTGGCAAACATGGCCATCTTCAGGTCTTGAGGAGATATTAATTCAATGTGTGGCATTATTGGCATCGTGGCAAATGATAACGTCAATCAGGCGTTGTATGACGGCCTGACTGTACTACAGCATCGTGGCCAGGATGCAGCAGGTATCGTAACCTGTGACGGCGGCAAACTGTACCTGCGTAAAGATAACGGCTTGGTGCGTGACGTGTTCACCACCCAGCACATGGTAAACCTGCACGGTAACATGGGTGTAGGGCATGTGCGTTATCCAACGGCGGGTTGTTCATCATCTGCTGAGGCGCAACCTTTCTATGTGAACTCTCCCTACGGTATTACCTTGGCGCACAATGGTAACTTGACCAATGCGGAAGAGTTGAAACGCGATCTTTACAATGAAGATCTGCGTCATATGAATACAGACTCGGACTCTGAAGTTTTGTTGAACGTTTTCGCTCACGAATTGCAGCGTCTGGGTAAGTTGAAGATCGACCACAACGACGTATTTGAGGCTGTTAAGGCTGTGCATCGTCGTTGCCGTGGTGCTTACGCGGTTGTTGCCATGATCACGGGTTACGGTATCGTAGGTTTTCGTGATCCTCATGGTATTCGTCCTGCTGTTTACGGTAAGCGTGAAACAGAGAAGGGTACTGAGTACATGATCGCCTCTGAGAGTGTGGCGCTGGATGCTCAGGATTTTGAACTGGTACGTGACATCAAGCCGGGTGAGGCGGTATTCATTGGCCTGGACGGTACGCTGGAAACCATGCAGTGTGCGGAAAAACCAAGCTACTCCACCTGCATCTTCGAGTATGTTTATCTGGCACGTCCTGATTCCATTATCGATGACGTGCTGGTGTACAAAGCGCGTTTGCGCATGGGCCAAGCGCTGGCAAACAAGATCAAGCGCGAATGGCCAGATAATGATATCGACGTTGTTATCCCTATTCCCGATACCAGCCGTACGTCGGCATTGGAGTTGGCAAACGAATTGGGTGTGTTGTTCCGCGAAGGTTTTATTAAAAACCGTTACATCGGTCGAACGTTTATTATGCCGGGGCAACAGCAACGTAAGAAGTCTGTTCGTCAGAAGCTAAACGCGATTGATCTGGAATTCCGTGGCAAAAATGTATTGCTGGTGGATGATTCAATTGTGCGTGGTACTACTTCGCAGCAGATTATTCAAATGGCACGCGATGCAGGTGCAAAGAAAGTTTACTTTGCTTCCGCAGCTCCAGCCATTCGTTATCCAAATGTTTATGGTATTGATATGCCTGCTGCTCAGGAGCTGATTGCTTATGGCCGTACCGATGAACAGGTGGCTGAAGCGATCTGTGCAGATAAGGTGATCTATCAAGACCTGTCTGATCTTGAAGCTGCAGTGCGCAAGCGTAACTCTGATCTTACCCGTTTTGATTCATCGGTATTTAACGGTGAATATGTCACTGGCGATGTGGATGATGCTTACTTTGAGCGCCTGGAAATATTGCGTAATGATTCCGCTAAACGTAAACGCGATTCTGCTAATGGCGATATTATCGATTTGCACAACAATAACTAAGTGCTATATAAGCATAATTAAAGTTGTTCGGCATTATTGATATAAGCCGCGCTTCTCAAAAAGGGGCGCGGCTTTTTTGTTTTTAATTCAATTATTTGTTTTTTATTGTGTTCTGAGCTGGAGTATAAAATCGCTGTTTCTGTTTTAAAAAATTAACAATTTTTGCGTTCAATGGTTTCCTTTGTGGCCGTTATATTAAATAGGGAACATTCTTATTATTGATGAGAGGTTTGGCTCTATATGCATGAAGGAAGTGTAGGTCAGGAACGAAAAGTCGTACTAATCATCGAAAATGATCCGGGCTTTGCAGGTACGTTTATGCAAACAGCGGGTGATAAAGGTTGTGAGGCGCTTATTGCCAAAAATGGCGAGCAGGGTCTGGCACTAGCAAAAGCACATATCCCGAGCGCCATCATACTCGACATCAGTTTGCCAGATATAACTGGCTTGGATCTCTATCGTAAGTTGATAGAAGATCATTCCACTTGTGATATTCCTGTCTATTTCATGTCTGTTCGTGGCAAAAGCAATGAGGACTATGAAAAAGGCGCCATGCGTTATTTAATGACGCCGATTACGCAAGATCGTTTGTGCGGTGCGTTAGATGAGATGCGTAAAATCTTTGGCCCAACGCTGGGGACTTTGCTGGTGGTTGAAGATGACGAGGCGATGCGCGAGTACCTTAGCGTATTGCTTAAACCGCATGCCTTGAATGTTATTGCTGTCAGTTCCGCAGAAGAGGGATTGGAGAAGATTAAGAAGCATGATATCTCCGGCATGATTATGGATGTGATTTTGCCAGGCATGAGCGGTATTGAAATGTTAGATGCCATTGCGGCAGATCACACTCTGGTACAGCCGCCGGTGGTGGTTTATTCAGGGGCGGAACTTACCGACGATAATCTGCGTCATTTGGCCTTGTATACAGATACCTTCATTAAGAAGAATAGTTGCGCACCTGAAAAACTGTTTGATGATGTGTTGTCTGATTTGTTTGGTAATGGTTTTGCATCCTCGCAGTCAGGAGCGGAGGGGGCTAGATCGCTGCTGGGCCCCGGAGGCGTTGCCTCGCATAAAGATGTTTTGAAGAGCAAACGGGTTCTTGTGGTGGATGATGACCCGCGTAATACGTTTGCACTCTCATTGCTATTAAAGCAGATGGGGATGAAGGTCTCGATTGCAGAAAACGGCAAAGAGGCTATCGATGTATTGATGGAGAGTGGCCCCTTTGACATGGTACTCATGGATATCATGATGCCGGTAATGGATGGCTACGAGGCGATCTCCCGCATTAGGCAGATGCCACAGTTTTTTAGCCTGCCCATTATTGCTGTGACAGCAAAAATTATGAAAGAGGATCGCGACCGCTGCCTGGCAATCGGTGCCAATGACTTTTTATTAAAACCGATTGAAGCCGGCAAACTGTTTTCTATGATGGAGATATTTTTCCTGCGTGGCCACGAGCAGGACGTTAAGCACGCTTAGAGCATTCTAATTGACATAGAGCAGAGGATTCTCTAAGCTTTCAACATTCCAGCGCCGATTTGAGCTTCAGCTTGCGGGCGCGTAATAAATTCAGCTAAAGCGGTGGACATATAGGCCTGCTTTAGCAACTAAAGCGGGTTTTTTTTTGCCTGGGGCACTGCGAAAAGATCATGACGATGGCGCGTGACTTTTTCGGAGTGCCCGCCCTTGTAAATAGGTAGGAGTACTAAATGTCCAACGAATTTGATGAATTTAATTTCGATACCCTGGCCGTGCGTGGTGGCCAGGTGCGTACCGCAGAAGGTGAGCAGTCAGAGCCCATCTTTCCAACCTCCAGTTATGTATTTGGCAGCGCAGCGGAAGCCGCAGCGCGCTTCTCTGGTGAAGAGCCGGGCAACATCTATTCACGCTCTACCAATCCTACCGTGCGCACCTTTGAACAGCGTTTGGCGGCAATGGAAGGCGGTGAGCGT
>JBNKYV010000105.1:0-12077 GCA_050301075.1 Gammaproteobacteria bacterium | reverse complement strand
CCATCAAATCGTTATAGTCAGCATATGCTTCGTAAAACTCCAGCATGGTGAATTCTGGGTTATGACGGGTGGAAACACCTTCGTTACGGAAGTTACGGTTGATCTCGTAAACCTTTTCAAAACCACCGACTACCAGACGTTTCAAGTACAGTTCTGGCGCGATACGCAGGAACATTTCCAAGTCTAGTGCATTATGGAATGTTTCGAATGGACGCGCTGTTGCACCTCCGGGAATGGAGTGCATCATGGGTGTTTCCACTTCCATGAAACCACGCTGATTCAAAAAGCCACGGATGTAATCAATGATCTTTACACGTGTGCGAAAAGTCTCGCGAGATACATCGTTCATAATCAAATCAAGATAGCGCTGACGGTAACGAGTCTCCTGATCTTCCAGGCCATGGAATTTATCAGGCAATGGGCGCAATGATTTAGTTAGCAGGCGGATCTCTTCAACCTTGACGGAAAGCTCGCCGGTTTTAGTGCGGAACAATACGCCTTCCGCGCCCAAAATATCGCCGATATCCCAGGTTTTAAAGTCTTTATAAATGTCTTCACCAATCGCATCACGCTGAACAAATAGCTGAATACGACCAGACTGATCCTGCACCTGTGCAAAGCTGGCTTTACCCATGATGCGCTTAGCCATCATACGGCCAGCAACTTTCACACGTACTGGATTCTCAGCCAGATCTTCTTTGCTTTGGTTTTCGTATTCGCTTAGCAGCTCACCTGCCATAACGTTACGACGAAAATCACTCGGGAAAGCCACACCCTTTTCACGAATTGCGGCCAGCTTGGCACGGCGCTCGGCAATGAGTTTGTTTTCGTCTATGTGTTCTACTTGCTGCTCTTCGCTCATCTTTATCTATCTTTTACCTAATTCAAATTCAAACTGGGAGAGTTCGCGTCTCTCATTTATACGTTATAAACCACTTTTCAGGCTGGCTTCAATGAACTGGTCGAGATCGCCATCCAGTACCGCCTGTGTATTGCCGGTTTCAACACCAGTACGCAAATCCTTGATGCGAGATTGATCCAATACATAGGAGCGAATCTGGCTACCCCAACCGATGTCCGACTTGCTGTCTTCCACCGCTTGCTGATCGCCCTGGCGTTTAAGCATCTCAAGCTCATACAGCTTCGCCTTTAGCTGCTTCATTGCCGTGTCTTTATTCTTGTGCTGGGAACGGTCATTCTGACATTGGGTTACCGTTCCTGTTGGCATGTGCGTAATCCGCACCGCAGATTCAGTTCTGTTAACGTGCTGACCACCCGCACCACTGGCACGGTACACATCGATGCGCAAATCAGCAGGGTTGATATCGATTTCGATATTGTCGTCTATCTCTGGGGAAACAAACACCGATGAGAACGACGTATGGCGGCGGTTACCAGAGTCGAAAGGCGACTTGCGCACCAAACGATGCACGCCAGTCTCTGTACGCAGCCAACCGAAGGCGTATTCACCTTCAAAGCGCACGGTGGCACTCTTGATGCCCGCTACATCTCCATCTGAAGCCTCAATCAGCTCTGTTTTAAAGCCGCGGCGCTCACCCCAGCGCAAGTACATACGCAGCAGCATTTCAGCCCAGTCTTGAGCTTCTGTACCGCCAGAACCGGCCTGAATATCAAGGTAAGCGTTATTGGGATCAGTTTCGCCAGAAAACATGCGGCGGAACTCGAGTTCTTGAAGGCTTTTATCGAGCTCGTCCAGATCAGCCTCGACAGAGTCAACCGTATCCTGATCACCCTCTTCTGAGGCGATCTCAAGCAGCTCTTCGGCGTCACCCAGGGTGCTATTCAACTCTTCGATGGTTTTCACCACCTGTTCCAGGGAAGAACGCTCTTTGCCCAGGGCCTGAGCACGCTCCGGATCATTCCATACGTCGGGGGCTTCTAGCTCGCGCTCAACCTCTTCCAGGCGCTCTTTCTTGTTTTCGAAGTCAAAGATACCCCCTCAGGGCTTCGTTTCGCCCTTGCATCTCTTTGATTCTGCGAACAATTAGATTGATCTCCAGCATGTGCGGCCTTCTCGCTAAAAGCCGCACATTCTACTATACATGGAGCACTCAAGAAACCGGGTAAATCAACCCGGGGCAAGTGATTCAGTCACTCAATAAGTCATTGACGGCACCACGCAGGTCGTCAATGTTGAATGGCTTTTTAATGATGTGTTTTGCCCCCAGCAGCTTGGCCACTGAAAGCAGGTCAATTTGTCCGGAGAACCCTACTCCACCCGAAATAGCGACCACCTTCACCTTGGGATGAGTACGCTTAATCTCCATAATCATCTCGATACCGTTCTTCTCAGGCATAACAAGGTCTGCAACAATCAGATCGATATCTGAGCTGGCAAAAACATCACAGGCAACCTGTCCGTTTTCCGCCTCCAGCACCTCATGCCCATCCTTGACCAGTATTTTTCTAACTAGTGCGCGAACAGGTTCTTCATCGTCTACTACGAGTATATTCGCCATAATATTTTCCTTGCGTGCTTCCGCCTGTTAACACTAAAAAAGTTCTGCGTCGCCTTCGCCCATATTCTCTTGGGAAACGGCTCTGTGCGACGCTACGACCAATTCATCTTCCACCTGTTGGCGCAGTTGTTTAATTTTTTCTACCAGCTCGCTTTCATCCTGATAAACGTCAGATACGATATCTGCAAACACATCCATCAATTTATCGCTGACAGAATTTACCACCCCAAGGCGCTGCTCCATATTCTCAATCAATTGGCGCACCATATCTTCAAACTGCAATGAACGTACAGCGATGCCTACGTTTTGACTAATTTCGTTAGAAACCTCAGAGATATGTTCAAGCTCGCTAGAAATCGCTTTATTTGAATCAGCAATCTCCGCCATCATCTCCTGAATACGATCCTGAGAGGTCAATGCCAAATCGATATCACGCGATGCCATTTCACCAATGATCCCGCCTGCGCGGTCCATCGTATTGCGCGTTAATTCATAGTTAGCGCGAATCTGTTCGCTGAACTGAGTGCTACGTTGAGACAACGCACGCACCTCATCAGCCACCACAGCAAATCCTCGCCCGGCTTCCCCTGCGCGCGCAGCTTCTATTGCAGCATTCAGCGCTAACAAGTTAGTTTGCGAGCTGATACCATCTATCTCACCCAACAACTTATCTGCCTCCCGGAGTTGAGTACCCATTTCGCTAAGCGCTTCAACCAGGGCCATGCTTCCCTTACTCATGGCGTGGATATTTTCGACAAACACATCAACAACATCTGAGGCCTCTTTGGCCAACTTGTGCTGCCCCGTCTCATCCGCCATCTGGTTGTTCAATTTGTCCATCAAATTAACAACCATATTAAGCTGTTGTCTGGACTGATTTTCCAAACCAGTAAAACTTTGTACTAAACCTTCAATAGCCTCAGACTGAATACTACGGACTTGGACGGCCGAATCCCGCGAGCTATCAAACTGCTCGTCCAGACTTCGCTTTACCGCGCCCAATTGTTCATGAATTTCTTGCGAACACTGATCATGCCCTACAGCATTTTGAGGCACATGCTCGTTACTGCGGCTCGCACCTCTACCCAAGAACAGCCAAGCACCTGCAATAAGCACAACAACAATAGAAACAACAACAGAACCAGGAAACACCCAAATAGCAGCAAGCCCAAGCAACGCGAATGCGACAGGAACTACCAGTGCCGCCTTTTTGCTGTTCAAACCTGCCATATCTTCGTTTACCCCTAGTCCATTATCAAATAGGTAGGAATCGTCCAATTTGGCTAGCGCCAACGCATTGTAATTATTAACGATAAACCCACGGGCTACGCGAAATGCACAGACCTAACCAATATATCGTTATAAAGGCAGGATGCTTTAGTGTTTTCTAATTACGATAGGAATTTAGATCAACTTAGAGAGGCTCGACATAGTCGACCATCAGCTGCACATTGCGTGCACCTCTGAATTCATTGATATCGAGCTTATAGGCAAGTTTTACGCTGCCAACTTCGCCAGGCCAATCGAGGTCATCGCAATTGAATGCAATCGCATCAACAAGCTGCCCACCACCCGCGGGACGCAACTGCATTTTCAAATGACGCTCGCCCACAATGCGACGACTCATCAATTCAAATTCGCCTTCAAAAACAGGTTCAGGAAAGGCCTGCCCCCACGGTCCGCCTTGGCGCAACATTTCAGCCACCTCTAGCGTCAGCTCATGATGTGCCAATTCGCCATCCGTCCACACCCAGCCATGTAAATCCTCATGGGTTAGATGTCGTCGAACCTCCTCATCAAAGGCCACCGTAAAATCAGCAAAATGTTTTTTGCTAATAGAAAGCCCCGCCGCCATGGCATGGCCACCAAACTTCTGAATCAGCTCCGGGTATTTTGTTGCAATGGCATCAAGCCCATCACGAATATGAAACCCCTGCACAGATCGTGCGGAGCCTTTTACAGTATCTTCGTCTGCATCAGCAAAGGCGATCACAGGACGGTGAAAGTGATCTTTAATCCGCGAAGCCAAAATACCAATCACCCCTTGGTGCCAGTCCTGTTGATATAGACACAAACCAGTAGGCAATTGTTGGTTATCTTCCTGCAGAAAGCGGGTGAGATAGTTCATGGCCTCATCTTGCATCTCGCGCTCAATAGTGCGGCGATTACGATTTAACTGATCCAGCGTCATCGCCATATCAATAGACTCTTGCTGAGATTCACTTAGTAAACAGTGAATCCCAATGGTCATATCTTCAAGTCGACCAGCTGCATTCAATCGTGGTCCAACAACAAACCCAAGATCAGAAGCAACCACTTGCTCTTGTTGGCTCCCTCCCACTTTCAACAAGGCGCTAATCCCCTGACAACACTGACCTCTGCGAATACGCGCCAAACCTTGCGAAACAAGAATACGATTCACGTAATCCAACGGCACAACATCAGCTACCGTACCTAGCGCAACAATGTCTAGCAACTGACCTAGATTAGGCTCCTGCATACTTTGACGTTCAAAATAGCCTTGTTCACGCAACGCGCTTCTTAAAGCCATCATGACGTAAAAAATCACTCCAACACCCGCCAATGCCTTGGTCGGAAAACGACACCCAGGCTGGCTCGGATTTACTATTGCATCAGCATGCGGCAACACATCACCCGGCAAGTGATGATCTGTTACTACCACCTTCATACCTCGGGATTTTGCCGCTGCTACGCCATCGAGGCTCGCGATTCCATTATCAACAGTCACGATTACATCTGGCTTACGTTCTGCAGCAACCGCAACAATTTCAGGTGTTAAGCCGTAACCAAACTCAAATCGGTTAGGCACGAGAAAATCAACATTCTTAACGCCAAGTAACTTCAAAGAACGTACAGCAACAGCAGTACTCGTAGCGCCATCACAATCAAAATCGCCAACAATCAAAATACGCTGCTGGCACTCAACCGCTTCGACCAAAACGGCAACAGCATCTTCAATCCCTTTCATCTCCTGAAAAGGAGGAAGTCGATTTAAAGTGCGCTCCAACTCATCAATAGAAGAGACATTACGCCCGCCATAAACACGCGCCAATACTGGAGGTAAAGTACCGAAACGTTCTTGCCAGCCATCAACAAGTGGCCTGCGCATAATTTGAATTGAGGGTTTAGTCTGCATAACTACTTAGAAAACGTCGCCTTTTCCACCAACGTTTTAATTCCTTTTTACCGAGATCGAAACGAGCACCTTCAGTAACCAGCGAAAGTCCCCCAACCTCTCCACGCCTCAACGCTTCTAATGCAGGCACAATCCAGCCTTGATCGATCTCCTGCACAATTCGTTGCCAAGTAGCCAAATCACGTTTAGCCAATGCTTCACCAGCACCGTCAAACGCAACAAAGTGCGCACCGCCTTCTGCACATTCAGCCCAATCAGCAAAATCTTCAGGCAGCGTTGAGTGCTGACAGGCATAAAACTTGGCAATGCCTTGCGCCAAAACATCGTTCGCCCAAACGGTTTGCCATGGCGATTGAACACCCTCAGGCAACTCACCCCCACCCCAGAACCACAAGCCATTAACTTCGGGAAGCCCTTGAGAGCGGCGCTGCTGATTTACTACAGAGTTATAAAACAACATCTGCACCTCATTAAGCACGCCGTGCCAATAAAGCGCATCATTCCCCTTAGGTAAGTGGGTGTGAATATTCTTGCCCAGCACCTCGTAAATTGGCGTTGTGGTGATCTGTGGTTTTTCGTCGCACTGTAAATACCAACGTTCACCTGGCGGCGTCTTTAAGGTCAAGCCATCATCAGCAAACAGGCGATTAAACTCATCTCGCAACAGGTCTATTTCATCTCGTGACAGGTTAAGTGACGCACCACCTAACATAACGATTTCGTCGCGATTTGGCTGCAAAAACACCGGATCTGCACGTAAATAGCGACCTTCTTCATCATTAGAGAAATCAACCAAAGAAGTTAACGCGGCCACCGGCTGATCAGACAAACCCTCATCAAAACCGGCTAGCGTCAGCACGCCCGCCTCATAAGAAGCAATTGAATTCGCTGAAAAACGAGCACGACTCAACAACAATGGAGCACCTTGTAAAGACAACTGCAGCTCCAAGCCCGCGACGTGTTTAAAGGGAGGGAGTAATCCTGAAATATAAAAAGTAAGTGTGCGATCCTGCATAACGCCCTGGCAGGTTATTTATTTTGGGAGCGTTATGATATCGACAAACGCCCCCCGGCGCCATGAGAACACTCAAAGTAAGTCTATATAATAAGAATAACCAGCAACCAATGGTCCTGATCATCCAAAAGCATCACCCCGTCTTCAGCAACTCCATCATATCAGGCGACACTGTTTTTGCCTGAGCCGCTAAAGCCTTGCCACTATTTTCTGAGAATAATGCTTTCAACCCTTTGGCAACTTGGGCCGCCTGCTCTGGCGTCTCGATACGCCCGGCACCTCGATCACTGGGCTGCTCACTTAATACTTGTGCCGCGCGGCTAACAGACACACTATCATCCTGAGCTCTGGGTGCAGCCCCGGCCTCCTGATCCTCCCGCCCCTTGGGAGAGTTTTGTGCTTTTTCCTCGGCCCGGGGAGAACGATTGGCATTTACCAGTGACGGATTATTGTTGGAAATTGGCGAATTCACTTCAACGTACCTCCAGTACACAGACATTAAATTGACGCATTACTTCGCTTACAGCCCTTACCCAACAATGAAGCAAAAGCCAGGCCAATACCTGAGCGAAAATTACTGGCACCTTATTTATATAGCAGCTAGCATCCTTCGTATCCACCCAGACAAATCCCCTGCTTTATTCAAAACCAGGCAAAACACCCCAATACCCGTGTTTTATGGTCGGAAAATAGCCATTTAATAACAAAAAGTTACTAAAAAAATAGCCATTTTTTTAAATATCCCCCTACAAAACATATATGTTTTTATGTCACAAACGTGTATCCTACATACACGTAAGTTTTGCACGGGCTTTTACGCCCACCCTTTATACGGACTTCATCACAGAGTGATAGTCCATATGAAATAGAAACTGGCGGATGAGGTATCCACCTACTATATATAAGGGGATTCGTCAGAATCTGTTCAGTTTCGATAACCACTACCAACCCTTGGAGGAAATTAAATGAGCTTTAAGCAATTGATCAAAACTGCAGCACCTGTTGTTGGCGCGGTTGCACTGATGGTTTCTATGCCTGCATCTGCTGATGGTGAAGCAACTTACAACAAAGCATGCAAAATGTGCCACGGCTCAGGCATGATGGGTGCACCTAAAATTGGTGATCACGCTGCATGGGCTGACCGTATCGCTAAAGGTAACGACGCTCTGTACCACAGCGCTATCAACGGCATCGGCAAAATGAAGCCAAAAGGTGGCAAAAAATCTTTGAGTGACGAAGATGTTAAAGCTGCCGTTGACTACATGGTTGCTCACTCTAAGTAATTAGAGTGCTTGTCTCTTGTTGAGCTTTGTTCAGTCGATTCCTGTTGTAGGACGCAAAACACTAAAACAGGTGAAGCACTTGGGAGAGGGAGAAACTGACAAAGCTCACAAGAACCTATGCGACTTAACCGCTATAAAAACAACCTTTAACTAAACCGCAAAAAATTAAATCAATAATTGCGGAAGAAATAAAAAAACTGGTTGGTGTTACGAAATAGCGAAAAGTTTACGAATGGAGGTACCATGTCCACACAAACTCTAGATGAGCCTCAATACAACTTTGAGATCGTAAAGTGGTTTACCATCTCAGCTGTTGTATATTTAGTTGTCGGCACCCTGGTCGGCACATTTATCGCTTCACAGCTGGCTTGGCCAGCATTAAACCTAGATAATCCCTATCTAACCTTTGGTCGTCTCCGACCTCTTCACACTAACGCTGTAATCTTCGCTTTCGGCGGTAGTGTTCTGATGGCTACGGCCTTCTACATTGTTCAACGTACTTGTAATGTTCGCCTTTGGAGCGACAAACTGGCATGGTTCACCTTCTGGGGCTGGACTACAGTTATCGTTCTGGCCGTTATTACTCTGCCTCTGGGTCTAACCTCTGGTAAAGAGTACGCTGAATTGGAATGGCCAATCGATATTCTTATCGCATTGGTTTGGTTAGCGTTCATGTTCAACTTCATCATGACTCTGGCAACTCGTCGTTGTTCACACATCTACGTAGCCAACTGGTTCTTCTTAGGCATGATGATCATGATCACCTACCTGCACGTGGGTAACTCTATGGCTATCCCTGTTAGCCTGATGAAGTCTTACTCTGTGTACTCAGGTGTTCAAGACGCTATGGTTCAATGGTGGTACGGCCACAATGCGGTAGGTTACTTCCTGACTGCCGGCTTCCTGGGCATCATGTACTACTTCATTCCTAAGCAAGCTGAAGCACCAATCTTCTCTTACCGTCTGTCAGTAATCCACTTCTGGGCTCTGATGTTCGGTTACGCTTGGTTGGGTGCTCACCATCTGCAATACACTGCACTGCCAGACTGGACTGGTTCACTGGGTGCTGCAGTATCTATTGCGATGATCATTCCTTCTTGGGGTGGTGCAATCAACGGCATGATGACTCTGTCTGGCGCATGGCACAAACTGCGTGATGACTACATTCTACGCTTCTTGATTGTTTCTCTTGCCTTCTACGCAATGTCTACCTTCGAAGGCCCAGTAATGTCACTGAAAACAGTTAACGCTCTGTCTCACTACACAGATTGGACTGTTGGTCACGTACACTCTGGTGCTTTGGGTTGGGTAGCGATGGTATCTATCGGTGCTATCTACCACATGGTTACTAAACTGTGGGGCAAAGAAATCTACTCTACTTCACTGGTAGCTCTGCACTTCTGGATGTCTACTATCGGCGCTGTAATCTACATCTGTGCTATGTGGGTATCGGGCATCATGCAAGGTCTGATGTGGCGTGCAACTGACGACTACGGCAACCTGATGTACACGTTCGTAGAATCTGTTGCTGCAATGCATCCTTACTACGCTCTGCGTGCACTAGGTGGATTGATCTTCTTCCTGGGTGCAGTTGTGATGCTTTACAACGTTGTAATGACTATCCGTCAACCAGCTGGTGCCGGCGCTACTGCCGCCTCTAGAGCGTAATTAGAGGGAGAAGGAAATAATGTCATCATTTCAAGAGAAAAATGAAAAGAACGTCTGGCTGTTGTCCGGTGTGCTAGCCATCACTCTGCTAGTTGCTGGTGCCGTGGAAATCGTTCCTCTGTACTACCTGCCAGACACAATGGAAACACTCACAGAAAAAGAAGATAACATTCGCCCATACACAGCTCTTGAGCTGGAAGGTCGTGATGTTTACATTCGCGAAGGCTGCTACACATGTCACTCGCAAATGATTCGTCCTTTCCGTGATGAAAAAGAGCGTTATGGTCACTACTCTCTCGCAGTTGAGTCTAAGTACGATCACCCATTCCAATGGGGCTCAAAACGTACTGGTCCTGACTTGGCTCGCGTAGGTGGTAAATACTCTGACGAGTGGCACTATCAACACATGATGCGTCCACAATCTTTGGTACCTGAATCAGTAATGCCTGCTTACCCTTGGTTGAGTACTGCCAAAGTTAATGCAACTGGCACAGAGGCCAAAATGCGTGCACTGTCTGTTGTAGGTGTTCCATACACTGACGCTGACTTCTCAGGCGCTGCTTCTGCAGTAGAAGGTAAAACCGAAATGGAAGCCTTGATTGCCTACCTGCAAGTTCTGGGCACCATGGTTGACTTCCAAGAAGGTAAGGACTATCGCCAATGATAGAGGAATACTTTCATACAGATTGGGCAGCAATGACTGCTACAGACTGGTGGGGCCTCATCTTTACGATCGTCATTTTCTTTTGCATGGTCGGTCTATATTACTGGGTGTTAAAGCCCAGTAATAAAGACAACTTAGAAAAACATTGCGACTTTGTCCTGAAAGAAGAATCAAATACTGGGAGAAGTAACCATGAGTAATCAAAACAAACCAGGCCAAGCGCCTGATACAGGGCACGAGTGGGATGGCATTCGTGAGCTGACAAATGAGCCACCAAAGTGGTGGACCATCTGCTTTTGGATCAGTATGGCATGGGTAGTTGTATACTTTATCCTCTACCCTTCCATTCCTTTGGTAAATGGTCCAAACGAAGGTCTGCTGGGTTGGTCCTCAATTAAAGAGTACAAAACAGCAGTAGCGAAATACGAAGAGCAACGTGCACCTTACGTTAGCAAACTGGAAGGTATGAGCGCAGATGCAATCTTGGGCGACCAAGAAATGCTGAACTTCGCTAACTCATACACCAATGCTATCTACGGTGATTACTGTGCAGCTTGTCACGGTGCAAACGGTCAGGGCGCGCAAGGTCGCTTCCCTACTCTGCTTGACGATGACTGGTTGTACGGTGGCTCTGTAGACGCTATCCAAGAAACCATCACCTACGGCCGTGAAGGCGCTATGCCTGGCTTTAAAGCTGACCTGAGCGAAGCTCAAATTGGTCAACTGGCTGACTTCGTAATCAGCTTGTCTCAAGGCAACAGCGGTGACGCTGCTGGCTGGGCACTGTACGAAGAATCAGGCTGTGGCATGTGTCACGCTGACAACGCCAAAGGTGACTACGCTGCTGGTTCTGCCAACCTGACTGACGCTGTATGGCGTTTTGGTAGCAGCCGTGAAGATGTAATCAAAACCATCTCTTACGGTGTAAACCAAATGGTAGACTACCCAGAGTCTCACAACGCGGTAATGCCTTCTTTCGAAGGCCGTCTGTCTGAAAACGACATCAAGTTGTTGACAGTACGCGTTTGGTCAATGGGTGGTGGCGAGAAGTAACGCCTATGAGCTTGGAGTTAACCGAGTACTTACTCGGTTAACTCTCTTCTAGCAGATCAGATTTAAGGAGAAAACTATGGACGCGGTAGTAATCGGTTCAGCCTTAACAGTGATCGGTGCAATTATTGTTTTCATCTTTCTTGCGTTTAAACTTCGCAGCTTGATGAACCAAAAGCCCGGCGAATAAAGCAATACCCATATAGACGGGGGCTAAATATTTTAGTCCCCGTTTTTTATTTTTGCGCTCCCAAATGGTTGCTTGACCAAAATCAACCCCAACCATTCATAATTAATATAATATTTGGTACGCAGTACCCTACTTATGCTCTTAGCAAATTGAATTCCATAATTAACCAGTAGATAACATGGCGACAAACAATAAACCACAGATTGACGAAAGCAATGTTCAGGAACTCTATGATGAACTGGCTCACTGGCACGTTAATACCGGTGATGAAACCATACATGCCAAACGCATGCCTGGCCGTTTCAGAACCTTCAAGTGGATTACCGCCTCACTCTGGTTAATATTTTTTATCGGCCCATACATCCGCTGGGACGGTAAACAAGCTGTACTATTCGACATACCCAACCGCCAGTTCAATCTTTTCTCAATCACTATTCATCCCCAAGATGTTTGGTTGTTGTCGCTAGTCTTGATTTTGATGGCAATGGTGTTATTTGGTGTGACAGCGATTGCCGGCCGGGTTTTCTGCGGATACTTCTGTTTCCAAACCATCTGGACCGACATCTTCAC
>JBNKYV010000104.1:0-5731 GCA_050301075.1 Gammaproteobacteria bacterium | reverse complement strand
CGGCATAAGTCCAACACTCTGTGGGTGATGCTGCATCAGATTCATCACAGTGCTTCGAGGATTGAGATTCTCACCTCTTTCTATAAGCACCCGCTAGAAATAGCCTGTAATTCAATCATCATCAGCTTTGTATTGTTTGTTGTTCTGGGTGCCTCGCCTGAGGCGGCTATGTGGTTTAACATATTTGCGGCAACGGGGGAGCTGTTTTATCACTCGAATCTAAAAACGCCCCATTGGGTTGGGTATGTCATGCAGCGGCCGGAGCATCACTCCATTCACCACCAATTCAATCTTCATGACTATAATTATGGTGATATTACCTGGTGGGATAGGCTGTTTGGTACATTCAAGGATACTGATGAATTCGCAGGCAGATGCGGATTTCCCAAAGGGAAGGAAAACAAGTTGCTGCAAATGCTGATGTTTAAGGATGTATATTGACTAGGCACTAGCCCTGAGAAAGGGATTTCCTTCTGCCATTTTTCGTTGTTTACCGACAAACGCCATAAGAGGCTCCTTTGACATGGATAATCTGGAATGCATCGGATATAGCGATTGGTTTAAGAGCCGTACAGATAGCCATTTGGCAGAAGTTCACAGTGTTGCCCGTGTGGTTGCTGTGCATAAGGATAGCTACGTTGTTACTAAAGGGGAGGGGGATATCTTTGCCGAGTTGTCCGGCAACCTCCTTTACCGGGCTGAGTCTGCTGTTGATCTACCGACGACGGGCGATTGGGTGTATGCGGACTTCTTTGATGACGACACCCACGCCATTATTTATGGCGTTTTTTCCAGAAAGACTTTATTGAAGAGAAAAGCCGCAGGAAAGGCTGTTGATTTTCAGTTGATTGCGGCAAATATTGATGTTGCCTTCATCATTCAATCTTTAAATGAAAACTTTAACCTTAGGCGATTGGAACGCTATTTGGTTATGGTGAATGAAAGTGGTATTGAACCCATTATTCTACTGAGCAAATGCGATCTTATGGATAGAGATGAGATTGATAAGATTATGGCAAAGGTATCGAGTGTTGCTCCAGGTGCGGTTGTAAAGGCGTTTAGTAATCTGAATCAAGATAATGTTGGCTCAATTATCGAGTTTTTGAAACAGGGTTTTACCTACTGTTTGTTGGGATCATCCGGTGTTGGGAAAACTACTTTGCTAAATAGAATAATCGGCAGTGATGAGTTTGATACTCAATCCGTTAGCAAGATACAAAGCAAAGGCCGGCATACAACAACAAGTCGGCAATTAGTTCGTTTGGAAAATGGCGCGATGATTATAGACACACCAGGAATGAGAGAGCTGGGTGGTTTATCTGTTGAAGAGGGATTGGACGAGACCTTCACAGATATATTGCTGTTGTCTCAGAGCTGTAAGTTTTCTGATTGCTCCCATACCAACGAAAAAGGGTGCGCGATTCTGGCGGCTATCCAGGCTGGAGATTTGGCCGAGGAGCGCTTCCAAAATTATTTAAAGATGAAGAGAGAGTCAGTGTTTAATGAAATGTCCTACTTGGAAAAAAGAAGAAAGGACAAAAGTTTTGGTAAGTTGATAAAAACAACTATGAAAAATAAAAAGCGATAATATTGTCGACAAGCTGATTTCGACGGCTTCCTTCCTACCTATTTAATATGTTCCATCGGCTAAATGCCTTATTTCCAACTATTTATTTAGACGCGGCTTATCACTAGCGTTAGGCGTGGGTGGCTATATATTCCTACCTTTGGGATTTATTCAAAATTGGGTGTTGACATATATAGTTGACTAGTTTACTGTGGCTTTCGCGAAAATTTGGCAGTGCGCGTTTAACAGTGCAAGCAGTTTCGTTTTTCATTTTTTTTAAGAACTGTAGTAATCAACATAGCGAAGGGAAGTTAAAATGGGTAAGCTTGATGATTTTCTTATTGAACAATGTCCTGCAATCGTTCTAGCATTTTGTGGGGTTGGGTATGCACTGGTTGCTTTAGTAGCAACAAACGCTTAAGCCTTTATACCTTTTAAAAAAGCCGGCCTCGTAGCCGGCTTTTTTGTTTTTGGCAAAATTAACGCTTATTCCATATCCTTAACACCACGAATTATTCGTAAATAGCTCAAAGAAGTTGGTTTGGGTGGTGAAACTTAACTGATACTTCGTTTGTCTGACTTCTTCATTACATCGCTAAATGTTATTGATGCCGTTTAGTCACTGTATGCTCGGTGATTAGGTGCGGCGGTTCAGGTTAAATAAAGGAGTGTTGACTTGTATATACCCAAGTGGAATGAAGAGACCGATGTATCGGTATTGCATGCGTTAATTAAGGCGAACCCTTTTGGAACATGGGCAACGCTTTCTGAAGGTGAAATTACTATTAATCATATTCCCTTCGTGTTGCATGAGGAGCGGGGGGAGTTCGGAACGCTTGTCGGCCACATTGCGAGAAACAATCCCATATGGAATTCCTTTTCTCAGGAGCTTGAGTCCGCGATTGTTTTTCAGGGTGATAATGCCTATATCACGCCTTCTTGGTATCCCTCCAAGCATGAGCATGGTAAAGCGATACCGACTTGGAATTATGCTGTGGTTCATGCTTATGGTACGCCCCGTATTATTGAAGATCGTGAGTGGCTGCTTGCGCATATCAATGAGATTACTGATATTCACGAATCAGGGCAGAAGTTACCCTGGAAAGTCTCTGATGCGCCAGATGAATATATTGAAAAATTGCTTGGGGTTATTGTTGGGATAGAGATCCCCATTACGCGTCTGAAAGGGAAGTTGAAACTAGGCCAGAACAGGCCGGAGCCAGATAAGCTGGGGACTGTTGCGGGGCTGATGTCAAAGGGCACTGATAAAGCAGTGGGCTTGGCTGAAATGTTGAACAGACATATACAAGAAAACAAAACCGATACCGTTGATTGATAGCGTCTTTATCTGCTGTGTTAAGGCATGAATGTATGTAGGAGTGGTTATGTACAAAGTGTATGGCGATATGCTGTCTGGGAATTGCTACAAAATTAAATTAATCATGCAGTTTCTGAATATTGAGCATCAGTGGGAGCACGTGGATATTTTGGCAGGTGAAACCCATACGGATGCTTTTATTAATATTAATCCTAATGAGCGTATTCCCGCGTTGGAGATTGAGAACGGTGTGTATCTGTGGGAGTCGAACGCGATTTTAAACTACCTGGCAGAAGGTACGCCCTTTTTACCCTCTGATAAGTTTGAGCGAGCACAAGTACTACAGTGGCAGTTTTTTGAGCAATACAGTCATGAGCCCTATATCGCTACGGCTCGTTATATAAACAAGTATCTTGGCTTGCCTGATGAGAGGCGGGATGAATATCACGGCAAACAGGCGGGAGGGCATAAGGCGTTAAAGGTGATGGATGATTATCTTGAAGAGAGGCGGTTCTTTTTGGGTGAGTCGCCAACCATTGCCGATATCAGTCTTTATGCCTATACGCATGTGGCACATGAAGGGGGCTTTGATCTGGCTGCATACACAAACATATTGCGCTGGTTCCGTGATTTTGAGGCTATTCCGGGCTATATAAAGATGGATAGGCAAAATGCTTAATGGTGGTGAATGGTTTTGAATGTGATGAAAAATAGATCAAATATTTTATTTCTCTCTCACGGCGGTGGTCCTATGCCATTGCTGGGTGATGAGGGGCATAACGAGATGGTTTCCTGCCTAAAGGAGATTGCCTGCAAAATTGAACGGCCATCAGCCATTCTCGTGGTCAGTGCGCATTGGGAAGAGGCGGTGCCAACGATTACCGCTGCTGCGCAGCCTTCACTGATTTATGATTATTATGGATTTCCGGAGGAGTCATACAGTATTGAGTATCCCTGCCCTGGTGAGAGCCGTTTGGCTGGTGATGTTTATACCGCATTGGCGGGTGCGAACATCGAGGCGAAGCTGGATGAAACGCGGGGATTCGATCATGGTTTGTTTGTTCCCCTAAAACTCATGTATCCGGAAGCGGATATTCCCTGTGTGCAGCTTTCTTTGGTAAGCAGTCTCGACCCTAAGGCTCATATCGATATTGGCCGGGTGCTTCAGCTGTTGGATTATGACAATCTGCTGGTGATTGGTTCTGGATTCTCCTTTCATAATATGAAGGCGTTTTATGCCCCTGAAACGGCTGAAACCCGCGCCCAGAATGAGGCATTTGAACGTTGGTTGCTTGATACATGCTCGGACCAAACGATTGATGAGGCGGAGCGAACTGAAAGGCTAGTTCGTTGGGAGAAGGCCCCGTCTGCGCGTTATTGCCACCCTCGTGAGGAGCATTTGCTACCTCTGCATGTTTGTTACGGGCTTGCAGGAACCTGCTGTACAGAGAGCTTTGAACTGAGCATTTTGAATAAACAAACCAGCATGTATTTGTGGGTGGTAAAATGATGCCAATTGCTCGGGGCGGGCACTTTGTCGCTTAGCTTAGGTGTTACCCCTCAAATGTAGTACGAGAAGTGAATGAGTAAAGATGTCATTGAAAATCCCCTGGATAAAATTCCAGAAACGTTACAGAGGGATATCAACAGAAATTTGTGCGTTTGCAACGAGGTTCTCAGGATCGACGTTATTAATGCGATTGCCAATGGCGCCAAAACCGTGGAAGAGGTGAGAAAGCAAACACTCGCGACGGATGGTAACGCGTGTTGTAAGCGTCAGGTGGAGCGGTTGATAGAGTGTATATGGTCATAACACGGCCTGGATCATGACAGAGACAATTAGAAAAATTTCCCCGCTGGCTGCAGATGCCCAAGAACTGTTCCAGCTTCTTGATCAACACAATATGTCGCATTGTTCTCCTGAGGTTTGTCATTTAACTCAACCGGAGGAGCTTGAAAGAATTCATTCGGTTTTATTGGGTGTCTATGAAGGCGAAGCGCTGGTGGGTATGGGGGGACTTAAGTTATACCCCGAATACGCAGAAGTGACGCGAATGTATTTAAGGCCGGAAGTTCGTGGTAGAGGGATTGCGGCCCGGCTGCTTGGTGAGCTGGAGGCATTGGCCAAATCTGAGGGATACCCGTTTTTAAGGCTGGAGACGAGTGAAAAATTCAAGGCGGCATTTCAGCTTTATCTAAAATACGGTTTCGAACTCTGCGCCCCGTTTGGCGAGTATGTAAATAAGCCATACAACACATATATGGAAAAGAGAATCGTATAGAATAATGGGGTGAGCTACAGGGTTTTATCAGCCCCATTGTTTTAAATAGGAGAAGGTCTTTGGAAGTTTCGAAAGAGGTCAGGGATGGCCAGGCGATTTACACTCGCCCTGTTTTGTCTATTTACGACCTATGGGTTTTGGGGATTTCAAACAGCTTTATCTGGCGCTGCCCGACGCAAGAGATATTGGAACACTTTAATCGTCATGTCAGTGCTAACCATTTAGATGTTGGGGTAGGCACTGGTTATTATCTGGACAAATGCAGGTTTGCCCATGCAACTCCACGGGTTGGTCTTATGGATCTGAATTCCAACAGTCTGGATGAGTCTGCAAAGCGTATTAAACGCTATAACCCCGAGACTTATCGGGTGAATGTTTTAGAGGCGATTGAAATTGATGCGGAGCCATACGACTCCATCTCTTTGAATTATCTGTTTCATTGCCTGCCCGGTAGCTTGGATGCAAAGCTTGTAGCGTTACAGAATTTGGCACCTTACTTGAGCCCAAATGGCGTGGTGTTTGGGGCGACCATTGTTTCGGATCCTGAGCGCCACAACGGGGTGT
>JBNKYV010000103.1:0-6534 GCA_050301075.1 Gammaproteobacteria bacterium | reverse complement strand
ACAAAGATGATAGGCGCGGTGCCTTCTTGTTCCAGGAAGGCGATTGGGCGACGGCCAGATAGGCACTCTTCCAGTTTGATCTCTTTGATCAGTTTCAACTCTGGCAGATTGCTGCTGTCGTAAACCTGAACCATGTCTGTGCGCAGGTTTTCTGCTTGTGTGCCTTTGCCTGTTGCTGCTGCAGTTACATAAAGGCGGTCACCTTCTGGATTAAAACGGTAAACGCTAGGGTAGAAGTCTTGGATGTCGAAGCTGTTAACAACCTCTTTTTGGCTGACATCCAATACTTGCAAGCGCCCCATGACGTGATCTGGATTACCTTTACGGTCTGCGCCTTTACCGATCAGGAAGTTGCCGCAACGGCTTAACAACAGGTTGCTGCTCACTTTCATTGGAATGGTCTCTTCCACTTCGTGGGTCAGCGGGTCAATGACTGCAACCGTGCCATAACCGTTGTTCAGGTTATAAACCTTGCCGGTGACGGGTGAAAATTCCATGCCATGAGGGAAGGCATTATTAGGAACATCAATGTTAGCTTCTTTCTCTTTGCTAGGGTCGCACAGATTGATGGTGGCGATGATCTTCAGGAAGCTCACGGCATCGTTAGGATCATTGCCAACAACAGAAATAGTGCCGTCCAACAGGTTGCTGACGAACGTACGATGTGGGATGCGTGCGTCTTTTGCAGTTGGGCGTACGAATGTGGATACGTGATGGCCGCGACCAACGTGCAGAGTCTCCAGTACTTCGCCGCTGCCATTGGTTTTTGCCGCAACGGTGACGGTGCCGCCGTCGGTGCCACAGTTCAGTGTGTCGTTACCATCTTTGTCGCCATCATTGGTGAACCAGAAACGCATGGATTCTGGATCGCGGTAGGCGTAGTAGTAACGTGCATCGGCTTCCATCAGCTTGCTGCGTTCTATCTGTTTGGTTTCAGGATCCATCATCAGGGCTTCGCCGGATTCATTCACACCCAGAAACACAGAACGCCAGTTATAGTCGCACCCTTTAGGGCCGCGTGTTTCAATTGGGGTTACCGATGTTTTGCCGTCTTTGTGGGTGACAATGGCAACTTTGCCGTTATCGCTGTATTCCATATGACATGCAATGGTCCAGTCGATGCTCGATTTATCCATGTTTAATTCCTATCCTGAATACGTTCTTACTTAATCGATGAGTAATGATATCAATCTTTAGAAGTCAGTGAGAGTTTTTGGTTCACTGCGCTGAGTGTGCTGCTGCCTTCCAAAAAGGTCAGCAGGCTTTCGCCGCCATGATGATGTCGCCAGCCTTGAAGAATGGGTAGATCGCGTTCGCCGCGCACCAGATTTTCCAGCTCTTTGCGGCTGGTCAGTGTGGTGATGTTGATCTGATACTGGTGGGCGCTGAGTTTAATCACGGCGGATAGTGCATCCACCAACGCGTCTTGTGCGGCGGTGAGGCGCTTGGGTTTTGTTAGCTTAGGCCAAGACTCTTTCGGCATGGCTTCTGCATCGCTAATGCATTGCAGTAGCGCTTTGCCGTGCTTGTGTACCAGCGATTCTGGTATGCCGCGGATTTTGCCCAGTGCCTGGCTATCTTTGGGTTTCAGGCGTGCAATATCAAGCAATACGTTGTCGGCAGCTGCGCGGCGGCGTGGGATGTCGCGCGTCATGGCGAATTCTTCGCGCCAGATGGCCAGTTTTTGCAGAATGGCGAGCTGAATCCCTTTGAGTTTGTTGTTGCCCTTGATGCGGGTCCACATATTGTCCAGGTCGGGCTGAAAACGGCCGGGATCTGCAATCTGGCGGAAATCATCATCCAGCCAGGTGAGGCGCCCTTGCTGTTCCAGCTGGGCACGTTGTTTTGGGTAGATCTGCGCCAGATAGCGCACGTCATCTTCAGCGTATCGAATTTGCTTGTCGCTGAGCGGACGTTGAAGCCAGTCGGTGCGGGTGTGGGATTTATCCAGTTCAACACCGAGCATCTCCATCACCAGATTGGCGTAACCGATCTGGTCGCCCAGCCCTTGCAGGGTGGCGGCTACCTGGGTGTCGTATACCGGTGTGGGCAGTTCGCCAAACAGGTAGTAGAACACCTCCATGTCCTGGCCGGCGGCGTGAAATACCTTGGTGATGGATGTATCTGCGAATAGCTCTTTAAGCGGGCTGAGGTCATCGAACGCCAACGGGTCAATGCAGGCAGAAACCTCTTCATTGCCGACCTGGATCAGTGCCAGTTGTGGGTAGTAGGTGCGCTCACGCATGAACTCGGTGTCGACAGCGATAAATTCGCTGCCTTTGAGTTGCTGGCAAAATTGCTCTAGGGCTTCAGGTTGTTCGATAAAGAGGTTGGACATCGGTAGATTCAAGATAAATTCTGACTTCAAAAGTCCGTCATTCTACATGAGTTGACAGGCATGTTCAGGGGGATATCGTACCCCCGAAAAATAAAAATGGCCGATTTGGCTGGCGCAGCGCCGGGTGTGATGGCGAAGTGCTTGGTCACGGCATTATTGGCGCCATTCGGTAATCGCCACCGCTTTTTGTTAGAATTCGCGTCTATTGTCTGGAATCGCAGTCGGTGTGAGCCACCGGCGGTGCCGCTTTATCTTTAAGGAAGTTTCTATGTCCCCCAACTCCCAGCCATTTGATTGGCGCATCTATAAGAATGATACCTTGTCGGGTATCACCGTTGCCCTTGCCCTCGTACCGGAAGCCGTGGCCTTTGCTTTTGTTGCTGGAGTACATCCTCTCGTCGGTTTGTACGCAGCCATTATCGTTGGTTTTATCACCGCGATGTTCGGCGGTCGCCCTGGCATGATCAGTGCCGCCGCGGGGTCATTGGCGGTGGTGATGATGCATCTGGTGATGGAGCATGGTGCTTCCTATCTGTTCGCTGCCGTCATTCTGATGGGGCTGCTTCAGATCTTTATCGGGCTTATGAAGTGGGGACGTTTTATCCGTATGGTCCCCGCGCCAGTGATGCTGGGGTTTGTGAATGGTCTGGCTTTGATCATTCTGTTTGCCCAGTTTACTCAGTTTAAAGGGGCTGATGGTGAGTGGCTCTCCTCTGATGCCATGACCATTATGGCGATGATTATTGCCGCGACCATGGCGATTATTTACCTGCTACCTCGCTTAACCAAGGCGGTGCCTTCTGCGCTGGCCGCGATTGTATTGGTCTCTATTGCCGTAGTGGTTTTTGACATCAATGCGGTAACTGTTGGCGATCGTGCTTCTGTATCCGGCACACTGGAGTCTCTAGTCTTCGGCGATGGTGAAGAAGGCGGTTTTATGGGGATGAGCTGGTTCGGCGCCTTGCCTGAAGGTTTCTTCAGCCTGGAAACGCTGTGGATTATCCTGCCTTACGCCATCATCCTCACCATTATCGGTTCGGTTGAATCCCTGCTAACCATGACCCTGATTGATGACATCACCGAAACACGCGGCCAGGCCAATCGCGAGTGTATTGCTTTGGGTGCTGCGAACTGCACGGCAGGTGCCTTTGGCACCATGGGTGGTTGTGCCCTGATTGGCCAATCCATGATCAACGTTAACTCCGGTGGTACGGGGCGTTTGTCTGGCATCACGGCGGCAGCGGGTCTGTTGATCATCGTGTTGGCTGCTTCTGCCTGGATTGAGATGGTCCCCATTGGGGCTCTGGTGGGCTTGATGTTCTTCGTGGTTATCGCGACCTTTAACTGGTCGAGCTGGAACATTATGCGTGGCATGACCAAAGCGGATGCGTTCATCATGGTCCTGGTGACCGTGCTAACAGTTGTGTTTGATTTGGCCGTTGCGGTTATCGCCGGCGTGATCGTATCGGCCCTGGTGTTCGCATGGCAGCATGCACAGCGAATCATCCTGGAAGCCACAGAGACGGAGCAAAACGGTGAAACCGTGAAGAACTATAAAGTACACGGCCCACTGTTTTTTGCCTCAGCCAAAAACTTCATTGATCAGTTTGATGCCAAGAATGACCCACAGTCCGTCACGATTGATTTCATGCACTCCCGTGTGTACGACCACACCGGCATTGAAGCGATCGATAGCCTGACCAAAAAGTATCAGGCGGCAGGTAAGAAATTGGTATTGAAGCATTTAAGTCCAGAGTGTCAGGTGTTATTGCACGATGCCCGTGACTTGATCGAGGTTAACGTTTCCGAAGATCCTCACTACCACGTATCGACAAGTGGGCAAACGAACAACGCCGAGCAGTCTAAAGCGTAATACCGCATCGATTGGTTTTTGTTGAGACAGCCCTGATGGTTACCCGCTTTGCTGGATGCGACCATCAGGGCTGATTTGTTTTATAGCTTTCTGTATTTGTTTTTCACGCGCTGACAAGCCATATTAGAGAGGTGAGTGCAGAGATAAACATTCAGTTCTTAGGGGCAGCCCAAGAGGTTACGGGGTCTTGTTACCTTATTAAAGTGGGGCGCAAGACATTGTTGCTGGATTGTGGTTTGATCCAGGGGACGCCGGAAGACGAGGCGCGCAACAAACACTCTTTTCCCTTTGATGTTTCTTCGATTGATGCCGTTGTCCTCTCGCACGCACATATTGATCACTCGGGGCGCCTGCCTCTGTTAGCCAAAGCGGGCTATAGCGGCCCCATCTATACCCATCCTGCCTGCCGTGATCTATGCGCCATCATGTTGGTGGATTCTGGCTACCTCAATGAAAAAGAGGTGGAGTGGGATAATCGCAAACGCCAGCGAAAACATCTTCCGTTGCTCGAACCGCTGTATGACGTGGAAGATGCCAAAGCGGTGATGGAGCAGTTTCAGGCAATCAACTACGGTGAACGACGCGAGATTCTGCCCGGGGTAGAGGTGCGACTGAATGATGCGGGTCACATTCTCGGATCATCCATTGTCGAGTTGTGGCTGCAACACAATGGTGTGCATCGCAAGCTGGTGAGTAGTGGTGATCTCGGGCATCGTGGTGTGCCCATTCTGCGTTCTTCCAAAATTATTGAGCATGCCGATTTTGTACTGTTGGAGAGTACCTATGGCGATCGGGCTCACCGTTCCTGGGATGAGACCTGGGAAGAGTTACGCGACATTCTAAATAATGCTCATCACCGGCGCGGCAATATTCTGATTCCTTCGTTTGCGGTGGGGCGTACTCAAGAGCTGCTCTATAGCTTTCATCGCAACTACGATGAGTGGGATATGAAGCGCTGGAATATCTTTCTCGACAGCCCGATGGCGATTGAGGCGACCGAGGTCTATAACAAACATCCGGAGCTCTATAACAAGGAGACACTGGAGTTCTTGCATCAGCAGGGTAATCCCTTTAAGCCACCCAATTTCCACTTTAGTCGCACAGCGGCTGATTCCATGAGCCTGAATCAGATTGAAAGCGGCGCTATCATTATTGCCGGCAGTGGCATGTGCTCGGGCGGACGTATCAAACATCATCTCAAACACCAGATTTGGCGGCGCGATTGCCATTTAGTGATCGTTGGTTTCCAAGCCCGCGGTACTTTGGGGCGGCAGATTGTTGATGGGGCGCGGCAGATCAACCTGTGGGGTGAATCGATTGCTGTTGGCGCCCATGTGCATACCGTTGGTGGTTTCTCTGCGCATGCCGATTGTAACGGTCTGAGTCAGTGGTATGGCCACTTCAAAAATCGCCCGCCAGTTGCACTGGTGCATGGCGAGCAGGATGCTATGGCGAGTTTGGAGCAACGTCTTTTGAATGAAGGCGCGCAAGCGGTGCATCGCCCGGCGTTTAAAGATCGATATGATTTGGTGAAGCTAAAAAAAGTATGAGTGCCTCTGTTAAGGAGCAATACGAGCGTTTTCCCTATCCGCCGGTAGGCTTTCTTGCGCTGCCGCGGCGTGGACAGGGCGAGGGGCTGCGTTACGAGCAGGCATTTAAATTTGCTGCTGATAGTGTAGACAGTGTTAATCACAAGGATATTCATATTCTTGTTGTTGGGGCGGGCACCTTAGAGGCATTGGTGGTGGCGCAGGCGCACCCAAACGCAAAGGAGATTGTCGCGCTCGATATTAGCGAGCGTTCATTGCAGTGCCTGCGTAAGCGCATTCGTTGGGCGCGTACGCGCGATGCTATCTATCTGGCTTCGCTGTTTGGGCGGGGCCTACCGCATGTGCGTTGTGTGCAGAGTGATATCAATCAATTCGCGGGGTCATCATTCGACTACATCATCGCTAGCAACGTCTTGCATCACACCGATGATGCTGCCACGACGTTGAAGCATCTTGCCAGTCTGCTGCTCCCGGAGGGCGTGATGCGGGTAGTGACCTATCCGGCCATGAGTCGTTTCTGGATCAGGCAAACTGCTGCCTGGTTTCAATTGAACGGATTAAATCAGGAAAGCGAGCGCTTAAAAAAAACAGCGCATCAATTGATACAGCAACTGCCGCAACAACACCCCGTGCGTAGCTGTTTTGCCGGACATAGCGAAACGGCAACCACAACCGGATTGGTGGATGCTTTCTTCCATGCGTGCGAAAAACCGCTATCGCCGTTGCAATGGCAACAGGCTAGCGAGGCCGCGGGGCTAAGTTTGCTCGGGGAG
>JBNKYV010000102.1:0-10573 GCA_050301075.1 Gammaproteobacteria bacterium | reverse complement strand
AGTCAGGATCATCTGGATCGTTACGCAGACATGCAGGACTACGTGCGTGCCAAACAACGCATTTACGACCATGCCAAATATTGCGTGATTAATGCTGACGATTCCGTCGCGACGCGCATGTGCGGTTATCCATGTTTGTCGCAATGTGCTTGTGCCAAGTTCACGCTGAATCAACCAAGCACTGAAAAAGAGTACGGTGTGCGCGAACACCATGGTGAGCTGTGGATGGCGAAGGGTGGCTTGCTCCTTATGCCTGTTGCTGAATTAAAAATTGCCGGTATGCATAACGTGGCGAATACATTGGCAGCAATTGCGCTGGGTGATGTAGTTGGTCTGCCAATGGATGCAATGCTGGAAGCAGCACGTAACTTCACAGGGTTGCCACATCGTTGCCAATGGGTTGCAGAGCGTAACGGCGTTGATTGGTATAACGACTCGAAGGCTACCAATGTCGGTTCAGCAGAAGCCGCGATTAAAGGCTTGAATCGTCCTCTGGTATTGATTGCCGGAGGCGAAGGTAAAGACCAGGACTTTTCTCCACTTAAAGATGCGCTGGCTGATACAGCGCGTGCCGTAGTGCTGATGGGGCGTGATGCAAAACTAATCGAGTCTGCCTTGGAAGGCGTTGTGCCAGTGGTTCATGTCGACTCAATGCAAGCGGCGGTGGAGAAAGCGAATGAGCTTGTTCAGCCCGGCGATGCAGTGTTGTTGTCGCCAGCTTGTGCCAGCTTCGACATGTTTAAAGGTTTTGAGGATCGCGGCAACTGTTTTGTTGATGCCGTGCAAAGGAGTGTGAAATGAGTGCTCCTGCTGCCACGATGAATGAACCGAAAAAACTCAGCCGCAGACTGCGTTTCGAACCTGAAAGCGCAGTGCTGGATATGTGGATGCTCGGCGCAGCGCTTTGTTTATTGGCGCTGGGTTTGGTGATGGTCGCTTCGGCCTCCTTACACATTTCAGAGCGCGACTTCTTGCAACCTTGGCATTATGCAACACGCCAAGCGATGTTTATCGGAATGGGGTTGGTTGCGTCTTTGATTGTGCTGCGTTTGCCAGTGGTATTTTGGCAACGAATGGGGCCGTTTCTTTTGATCGGCGGCATCGTTATGTTGCTGGCGGTGTTGATTCCCGGTATCGGCAGAACAGTTAATGGTGCAACACGCTGGATTAATCTCGGTGTGTTTAACCTGCAGGTGTCGGAGCTGATGAAGTTGTTTGTCATTATCTATCTGGCAGGTTATCTCGTGCGCCGTGGTGAAGAGGTGCGGACCTCATTTTTTGGTTTCTTTAAGCCAATGGCGCTACTGGTGATAGTTGGCTTCCTGTTGTTGTTAGAGCCAGACTTCGGTGCTACCGCAGTGATGCTGATGACGGCAATGGGTTTGATGTTTATTGGTGGTGTGCGCTTGTCGCAGTTCGGAGCGTTGGTGGCTCTGGCATTCAGTGCGATGGCGATACTGGCAATCTCATCTCCTTATCGCATGAAACGCTTGACTACCTTCTCGAACCCTTGGGCAGATCAATGGGATTCCGGTTTTCAGCTAACACAAGCGCTGATCGCTATTGGGCGTGGTGAAATCTGGGGGGTAGGGCTGGGTGCCAGCGTACAGAAAATGTTTTATCTGCCAGAAGCGCACACAGACTTTTTGTTCTCTGTTATCGCAGAAGAGTTTGGGCTGGTTGGGTCGATGGCGGTCATCCTGTTGTTTGGTCTGTTGGTCGTGAGAATGTTTTTGGTAGGTCGTCGTGCAGAACTGTTTGGTTCGCAGTTCTCTGCCTATGTTGCCTATGGTGTAGGTCTGTGGATTGGCTTGCAGGCATTTATCAATCTTGGTGTGAACATGGGCGTATTGCCTACGAAAGGTTTGACGTTGCCGTTGATGAGCTACGGTGGTTCCAGTGTGGTTGTCATGTGCATTGCGGTATCCATCGTGTTGCGTATCGATTACGAACTACATCGCAGTTCTCGTCAGGCAGAACGACGCGCCAATAAAATTGATCGTCGTAAAAACAGAATTGAACGTCGCGGCAAGCCTGAGCGCCGGGAGGTGCCTGCATGAGCGCGTGCATCATGATTATGGCTGGCGGAACTGGCGGGCACGTATTTCCTGCATTGGCGGTCGCTAATGAGTTGCGTGCGCGCGGCGCAGAAGTGTTTTGGCTGGGCACACGCAATGGTTTGGAAGCGAAAGTGGTTCCAGAGGCTGGCATCGATATCGAATGGATCTCTATCTCCGGATTGCGTGGCAAAGGCGTGATTGGTTGGTTGCTGGCACCATTTCGTTTGGCTAAAGCAATTGCGCAATCGATTGAGGTGATCTTCCGTCGTCGTCCTATGGCTGTTTTAGGCATGGGCGGGTTTGTTTCTGGCCCCGGTGGTTTGGTGACGTGGTTGCTACGTAAACCGTTGTTAATTCATGAGCAAAATGCGATTGCAGGTTTAACGAATAAACTGTTGGCAAAACGCGCGAATAAAGTGATGGAAGCATTTCCTGGCACCTTTAAAGGCCTAAAAACAGTGATATCGCTGGGTAATCCTGTGCGCAAAGAGATCGCTGAGTTGCCAGAGCCAGCAGAGCGCTTTGCTGGTCGTGAAGGCAAGCTACGTGTACTGGTGATTGGTGGCAGTTTAGGTGCTCAAGCATTGAATGAAACTGTGCCACAAGCGATTGCACAAATTGATGAGGCTCAGCGCCCAGAGGTCTTTCATCAGGCTGGCCAGCGTAATATTGAAGCTGCTCGCGAACAGTACGACGCGTGTGCTGTGGAAGCAAAAGTAGAACCATTTATTGCAGATATGGCTGAAGCGTATGCTTGGGCGGATGTGGTGATCTGTCGCTCCGGTGCGTTGACAGTGTGTGAGCTGGCAGCTGCCGGTGTTGGTGCTGTGTTGGTGCCGTTCCCATTTGCTGTGGATGATCATCAAACTGCAAACGGTCGTTATCTTGCGGGTGCTGGTGCAGCTGAATTGGTGCAGCAGTCAGCGTTAACAGCAGAAAAACTTTCAGAAATTTTGCAGGGCTTTGTTGTTGATTGCCAAAGCGGACGTGAGCGTCTGTTGGCAATGGCGAACAAAGCGCGGGCATTAGCAAAACCAGAATCAACGCGCCAGGTGGCTGATTTGTGTTTGGAGGCTACCAGTGAATAATCATGGCATGAGAAGAATCAAACGTATCCACTTCGTCGGGATTGGCGGTGTGGGTATGTGCGGTATCGCAGAGGTGCTGCATAACTTGGGTTACGAAGTATCTGGTTCAGACATGCGCGACAACCCAACCACACAGCGTTTGCGTGCTATGGGTGTGAATGTGTTGATCGGTCATCAGGCGTCCAATGTTGCGGGTGTCGATGTGCTAGTTGTTTCTACGGCCGTGAAAGCGGATAACCCTGAGGTGATTGCGGCACACGAAAATCTGATTCCGGTTGTGCGTCGTGCAGAGATGCTCGCAGAGCTGATGCGTTTTCGTCAGGGCATCGCCGTTGCCGGTACGCACGGTAAAACAACCACCACTAGTTTGACCGCTAGTGTGTTGGCAGAAGGTGGTTTGGATCCCACGTTTGTCATCGGTGGTAAATTGAATAGCGCTGGCACTAACGCACGTTTAGGTGCCGGTAAATACCTGGTTGCAGAGGCAGATGAAAGCGATGCGTCGTTTCTTCATCTACAGCCTATGATGGCAGTTGTAACCAATATCGATGCCGACCATATGGAAACCTACGGCGGTGACTATGGCAAGCTGCGCCAAACCTTTATCGATTTTCTTCATCATCTGCCTTTCTATGGTTTGGCCGTGATGTGTATCGATGATCCAGGTGTAGCGGACATTATTGAAGAGGTCGGCCGACCTATTACTACTTACGGTTTTAGTGAAGAGGCGGACGTTCGTGCAATAAACGTCACTCAAAAAGCGACAGTCACTACGTTTACTGTTGTGCGTGAGAATGCAGAAGATCTGCAAATCAAACTCAGCATGGCGGGTAAACACAATGTATTAAATGCGTTGGCTGCAATCGCAGTTGCTCAGGACCTGGGCGTGGAAGATGCAGCTATCGTTAAAGCGTTGGAAAGCTTTGAAGGTATCGGTCGCCGTTTTCAAATGAATGGTGAGGTCGAGACCGGCAAAGGCAAGGTCATGCTGATCGATGATTATGGCCATCATCCCAGCGAAGTGGAGGCAACTGTAAGCGCGATTCGCGATGGTTGGCCTGAGCGTCGTTTGGTGGTTGCGTTTCAACCTCATCGTTACAGCCGCACACGCGATCTGTTTGAAGACTTCGCTATGGTTCTTTCGGAGCCTGATGCGTTGGTGTTGTTGGAAGTGTTCGCCGCAGGCGAGGCTCCTATTACCGGCGCTGATGGTCGCAGCCTGGCGCGTGCGATTCGCGTGCGCGGCCAAGTGGATCCTGTGTTCGTTGAGTCAGTAGATGATCTGGCTGATGCGTTGTATGGCGTGATTCAGGATGGCGATATCGTGCTGACTTTGGGTGCTGGTAGCGTTGGTGCTGCCGCTGCGCAATTGGCACAGGCATTGGGGGAGAAAGCATGATGACTGCTGAGTCTCTCACATTGCGTGGCACGCTGAAGTTGGACGAGCCAATGGCCAAGCATACTTCGTGGCGAGTAGGTGGTCCTGCACAGCGTTACTACGAGCCCGCTGATCTGGATGATCTGGCGCTGTTCCTGTCTCAATCAGATGCGAAAGAGCCACTGTTCTGGATTGGCTTGGGTAGCAACCTGTTGGTTCGCGATGGCGGTATTCGCGGCACAGTGATTGTCACTACGGGGCTGCTCAATGACATAGTCATGATGGATAGCGGCTTGGTGCGTGCGGAAGCGGGCGTCGCCTGTGCAAAAGTTGCGCGCTTTGCTGCTCGTCAGGGTTTGGTCGGTGCTGAGTTTTTAGCGGGTATCCCAGGCACTATGGGCGGTGCGCTTGCCATGAATGCTGGGGCCTTTGGTGGTGAAACCTGGCCACGTGTTGCTGCGGTGGAAGTGATCGATCGCTTTGGTAATCAATCAGTACGTAAACCGGAAGAGTACGAAGTCGGTTATCGCTCAGTCAAAGGGCCTGAAGGTGAATGGTTTGTAGCAGCGCATTTAACGCTTGAACAAGGTGATGCCGAAGCGGCCACTGCAAATATTAAAGAGCTGTTGGAAAAACGAAGTGCCAGCCAACCGATTGGCCAACCCAGCTGCGGTTCTGTGTTTAGAAATCCAGAAGGTGATCATGCGGCGCGTTTGATTGAAGCGTGTGGCTTAAAAGGAACTTGTATTGGTGGTGCATGCGTATCAGAAAAACACGCTAACTTCATTATCAACACTGGTAGTGCGAGCGCAGCGGATATTGAGGCCATGATCGAGAAAGTCGCTGCCACGGTTGAACAGCAACACGGTGTGCAGTTGGTTCGTGAAGTACATATCGTCGGAGAGAAAGCAGTATGACGGCGAACTTGAAAGCAAAAAGAGTTAACAACGCCAGTGCCTTTGGCAAGGTGGCTGTTTTGATGGGGGGCACGGCGGCTGAACGTAGCGTTTCTCTTAAAAGCGGAGCTGCGGTATTGGCTGCATTACAGGCACAAGATGTTGATGCGCATGGTATCGATGTTACCGGGAATGTCTTGCCTCAGTTGCAACAAGAAAACTATGACCGCGTCTTTATCGTGATTCATGGTCGGGGTGGTGAAGATGGTTCAATGCAAGGCGCACTTGAAAGTGTTGGTTTGCCTTTTACCGGTAGCGGTGTGTTGGGTTCTGCATTGGGCATGGATAAACTACGCTGCAAACAACTTTGGCAGGGCATTGGGTTGCCAACAGCAAAATTTTATTCAGCAAATCATGAGAGTGACTTTGAGCTGATCATTCAGCAATTGGGCGTGCCATTGATTGTGAAGCCAGCACGTGAAGGTTCAAGCATTGGCATGACCAAAGTAAATGAGCCAGCTCAATTAGCACCTGCGGTACTGGATGCTGCAAAACTGGATGAATGTGTGATTGTTGAACAATGGATCACCGGTGCGGAATACACTGTCGCTGTGCTGGATGGTGTGGCGTTGCCCCCGATTCGTTTGCAAACGCCTAATGAGTTTTATGACTTTGATGCCAAGTATCAAGCCAATACAACGCAGTATCACTGTCCCTGCGGTCTGGATGCTGAAACAGAGCAAGAACTGCAACGTTTAGCGGTCGCTGCATTTGAGTCTGTTGGTGCAAGTGGCTGGGGTCGCGCTGATTTTATGGCAGATGAAAATGGCCATTTTTATCTGTTGGAAGTCAATACGGTTCCAGGCATGACTGATCATAGTCTGGTGCCAATGGCGGCGAAAGCGGCTGGTGTTGATTTCAACGAGTTGGTATGGCGCATTCTGGAAACCAGTCTTGATGCTCCAATTGATCAAGGGAGTGCTGTCGAATGAGTCTTCAGCTGACCATCCCATGGCGTCAAAAGAAAAAGGTCAATGTGCGTAAGCCAAAAGAGCCAGAGAAAACATTCTGGCAATCAGTGGCTGAGCGGTTGCCTGATGCGGGGGTGGTGGCTGTTGTGACATTGGGCGTAAGCGTAATCGCTGCAGGCGGAATGTTATGGACAACCTTGATGGATCCACAAACATTGCCAGTTAAACAGCTACAGTTAGAAGCTCCCTTTAACAAGGTAAGCAAAGAACAGTTGTTTGATGTGATTCAACCAAATGCGCATGGCGGTTTTTTTAATGTAGATGTGGATGCAGTTACCACAGCAGTTGAAAGCTTGCCTTGGGTCGAATATGCCTCCGTTCGCCGTATTTGGCCGGATGCTTTGCATGTCTCTGTGCGTGAGCAAACAGCGCTGGCACGTTGGCAGGATCAAGCATTGGTCAATGTAAGTGGTGAGCTGTTTTTTCCCGCAGCAGATTCATTTCCGCAAGGATTGATTGAGTTGGATGGCCCCAAAAGTACCGTGGCGCAAATGGCAGATCAATTCAATGCGTTTAAGAATGTGTTGGGCGAAAGCGAGTTGCAAATGGAATCGATTCGTTTGACTGAGCGTCGTGCCTGGGAAGTACACCTAACAAATGGTGCAACCGTTGTATTGGGGCGCTGTGACGTGAAAGAGCGTTTGCAGCGCTTTGTCGAGTTCTATCCGCGATTGTCTGCGCAGTTGTCTGATGCGCAGCATGTGGACATGCGTTACACCAATGGGTTTGCCGTGAAGTGGCAAGTGCCTGCGGCGTAATTGGGGTTTAAGAAAGAGTGCGTTCTGGAGAATAAGGGCGGATGTCAAAGAAAGAAGACAAGAACCTGATTGTAGGTCTGGATATCGGAACATCCAAAGTGGTGGCGATTGTTGCTGAGTTTGGGCATGAAGGCAGCATGGAGATCATCGGCATCGGTTCGCACCCTTCGCGCGGCTTGAAAAAAGGCGTGGTGGTTAATATTGAATCAACAGTGCAATCGATTCAGCGTGCTATTGAAGAAGCTGAGTTGATGGCCGGTTGTCAGATCCACTCTGTTTATGCGGGTATCGCAGGTAGTCACATTCGCAGCTTGAACTCGCACGGTATCGTTGCGATTCGTGATAGTGAAGTGACTCAAGGCGATGTGGAGCGTGTGATCGACGCGGCGCGTGCTGTTGCCATACCTGCAGACCAAAAGATTTTGCACATCCTGCCTCAAGAGTTTGTGATCGATAAGCAGGAAGGTATTCGTGAACCCGTGGGTATGTCCGGTGTTCGTCTTGAAGCAAAAGTGCATATGGTGACCGGCGCTGTCAGTGCTGCGCAAAACATAGTGAAATGCGTGCGTCGCTGTGGCCTTGAAGTGGATGACATTATTTTGGAGCAACTTGCTTCAAGCTATTCCGTATTAACGGAAGATGAAAAAGAGTTAGGTGTGTGCCTGGTTGATATTGGTGGTGGTACGACAGATATCGCAGTGTTTACAGATGGTGCGATTCGTCATACCGCTGTCATCCCAATTGCTGGTGACCAGGTGACCAATGATATTGCTGTTGCGCTACGCACACCAACGCAACATGCAGAAGAGATAAAAATAAAATATGCCTGTGCGTTACGGCAGTTAGCAAGTCCGGATGAAACTATCGAGGTCCCAAGTGTTGGCGATCGTCCGCCCCGTCGTTTGGCGCGTCAAACACTGGCTGAGGTAGTGGAGCCAAGATACGAGGAGTTGCTGACTTTGATACAGGCAGAGTTACGCCGTAGTGGGTTTGAAGACTTGATTGCTGCCGGCTTGGTTATGACTGGTGGTAGTTCGAAGATGGAAGGTGTTGTTGAGTTAGCTGAAGAAGTCTTCCATATGCCAGTGAGGTTAGGTGTGCCTCAGCATGTAAGTGGGCTGGTAGATGTAGTGCGGAATCCGATTCATGCCACAGGTGTTGGTTTGTTGCTGTTTGGTAGTAAGGGCGGATATACCAAAGGCGGCAATGTGGTGGCGTCGGGCAATTCCAAAGGTATGTGGGATCGAATGAAAAGCTGGTTCAAAGGGAATTTCTAATTTTTTTAGTTTTGGTGTTTAAGGCGTGCAGGCGCCTGGTACAGGAGGTTTGATATGTTTGAGTTAATGGATACATATACACAAAACGCGGTGATCAAAGTCATCGGTGTTGGTGGCGGTGGTGGTAATGCCGTTGAGCACATGGTGGCAGCAGAAATTGAAGGCGTAGATTTCATTACTGCCAATACAGATGCGCAGGCATTGAAAAAATCGTCTGCAAAAACAGTTATTCAGTTAGGCGCGGATGTGACTAAAGGTTTGGGTGCTGGCGCAAATCCAAATGTTGGTCGTGATGCTGCTCTGGAAGATCGTGAGCACATTCGCGAAATCATTGACGGTTCCGACATGCTGTTCATCACTGCGGGCATGGGTGGTGGTACCGGTACTGGTGCAGCACCTGTGGTTGCTGAAGTAGCCAAGGAAATGGGTATTCTGACGGTTGCTGTTGTCACGCGTCCTTTCCCATTCGAAGGTAAAAAACGTAACGCAATTGCAGATCAAGGGATTGAAGAGCTGGCTAAGTATGTAGACTCTTTAATTACAATTCCTAATGAGAAGCTACTGCATGTATTGGGCAAAAACGTTTCGCTGCTGCAAGCGTTTGCTTCTGCAAATGATGTGTTGTTGGGTGCGGTGCAAGGTATTGCGGAACTGATTACTCGCCCTGGCTTGATCAACGTTGACTTTGCAGACGTACGCACCGTGATGTCTGAAATGGGCATGGCGATGATGGGATCCGGCAAAGCTTCTGGTGAAGATCGTGCGCGTGAAGCAGCAGAAAGTGCGGTTGCAAGTCCGCTGTTGGAAGATATCGATCTGGCTGGCGCCAAAGGTATTTTGGTGAACGTGACCGCAGGTCTGGATATGTCTATCGGTGAATTTGAAGAAGTTGGTAACACCATCAAAGAATTCGCCTCAGAAGATGCTACTGTTGTTGTTGGTACAGTAATTGACCCAGAAATGGCTGACGAGCTGCGTGTAACTGTTGTTGCCACAGGTCTGGGTCAAGCGGAAGCGTTGATGGCGGCGGATATTTCTGCACAAGGCCCTGTGAAACTGGTTTACCAGCAACGTGAAGAAGCAGCAGCATCGGCATCATCATCGGCTGCAGCAAAAACTGAAGAGCCAGTGTTAGAAGAGTTGGATCGTCCGAAAGTGATGCGTACTCAAACTGTTGCTGCGCCCCAAGCAGCGACTGCAGAGGAGACATCATTGGATTATCTGGATATTCCAGCATTTTTACGTCGCCAAGCTGACTAGTCAGCTGACGAAAATGTGAAATAACCGGGCCGGTTTAATGGGAATTTAACATTCTCGCGGTATGCCGGTGAATATGGTATTCTCCCGCGGCTAAGGGGTGAGAAGGGCTTTGGCCCGCGGAAAGAATGCTATAAATGAGTAATTGTGACATGAGTGGTCGCCAAATGATTAGACAACGTACATTGAAAAATGCGATTCGGGCGACTGGTGTTGGTTTGCATACCGGCGAAAAGATCTATCTGACTTTAAGTCCAGCGCCAGTGGACGCAGGTATCATCTTTCGTCGTGTAGACCTGGATCCAGTGGTGGAGATTCCGGCTCGCGCTGAAAATGTCGGTGACACTCGTCTGTCTACAACACTCGTTCAAGGGGATGTTCGTATTTCTACTGTAGAACATCTTCTCTCTGCCATGGCCGGGCTTGGTATCGATAACGCCTACATCGATCTAAGTGCGCCAGAAGTTCCAATTATGGACGGCAGTGCAGGACCTTTTGTCTTTCTGTTGCAATCAGCAGGGATTCAAGAGCAGGAAGCACCAAAACGTTTTATTCGTATCAAACAGCCTGTGGTGGTGAAGGATGGAGACAAGTGGGCCCGTTTCGATCCCTTTGAAGGGTTCAAAGTCTCCTTCACCATCGATTTCGAGCATCCAGTGTTTAAGGATCGCGCTAAAGAGGCTGTCATCGACTTTTCTACCACGTCTTTTGTAAAAGAAGTGAGTCGTGCCCGTACCTTTGGTTTTATGCGTGACATTGAAACGCTAAGAGCCAATAACCTCGCCCTGGGCGGCAGCATGGAAAATGCTGTTGTCGTGGATGATTACC
>JBNKYV010000101.1:0-17035 GCA_050301075.1 Gammaproteobacteria bacterium | reverse complement strand
AAATACACCTTTCCGTTGGAGCTTTCCATCAACGAAATGATGATTGGTGATCAACCCAAACTAACGGCCATCGCCCGCGACATCACCGAGCGTCACCGCGTGGATAAAATGAAAAATGAATTTGTCTCAACCGTTAGCCATGAACTACGCACACCACTCACATCCATCAGTGGTGCGTTAAAGCTTATTACTGGCGGGGCAGTTGGTCCTATTCCAGAACAACTTAAAGAGTTACTACGCATTGCAAACGACAACACAACACGTTTGTTACGCCTGATCAATGACATTCTGGACATTCAGAAGATCGAAGCCGGCAAAATGGATTTCAAATTCCAGAAGACGGAAATTCTCCCCATACTCAAACTTGCTACGGAGGCAAATGAGCACTACGCAAGTCAGCTTCAGGTCAATCTGCAACTCAACAAAGACTCGCAAAATGCGCTTATTATGGCGGACCCAGACCGCATACAGCAAGTGCTAAACAATCTAATTTCCAATGCTCTGAAGTTTTCTCCAAAAGAAGAAACAGTAGAGATCAGCAGCATAAGGCAAAACAACAAGATTCGTATTCAGATCATGGATCATGGCCCGGGTATTCCAGAAGATTTTCGCGACAAACTGTTTGATCAATTCACACAATCAGACTCTTCCGACACACGCAAAGCTGGGGGAACAGGGTTAGGCTTATCAATCACCAAAGCCATTGTTAAGAAACACTGTGGAGAAATTGGTTTTGAAACAAAAATGGGGATAGGCACAACATTTCATATAGACCTACCTATCGCCTATCAAGCAGATAGTTAACCATCAAAAACGACAGTTCTATTACGCCCCTCTAGCTTGGCCTGATAAAGTGCGCGATCAGCTCTGGCGATCCATGAATAGTAATCTGTATTCCCTGTGCCATGATGAACAGCCAAGCCAATACTGGCCGTCACTCGCATCGTGGTACCATCTTCTAACCTAATTTCCAAGGCTAAATGCGAACGGATGCGTTCAGCCAATTTATAAGCACCCTCTTCACTTGTATTTGGCAAGGCGATAATAAACTCTTCACCACCGTAACGCCCCGCTATATCTCCTTCACGCTTTTCACGTTTAAGCACATCTGCCACGGCGCGTAACACTTTATCTCCGCTGAGATGCCCATGGTTGTCATTTATCTTTTTAAAGTAATCAATATCCAATAACAAAAGACTGCTAGTGCCTTGATCAACAGCAGCGCGTTCATATTCAGAGGCAATTAAAGGTTCCCATGTAGAGCGATTATAGAGGCCGGTCAAATGATCTGTTCTACTACGCTTGTCCAGCCGCTTATAGGCAGAACGCAGATCAGCCTCTGAGTGTCGTAACGACATGGTCCAGTAGTTAAACAGCTGAAAACCAAAAAAGGCAAAAAATAGAATTACAACACCGTTCACCCAGAACATCGCGTCAGTCAAGGCAATAAAGGTCAACGAAGCAGTCCGTAACCGATCGTACTCTGCCAACACTAACGCCTGCCGGATCTGGGCACTTCCCAACTTAACTGACATATATAGGTAAATCAGCACACCAGAAACGATAAATATCGAAATAAGAATAGTGACCATCTTTGACGGATGGTGCTTTACATCACTAGGTATTAGCTTAGCCCGCCAGCGGCACACCGACGGCGAAAATAGGTAGAGCAAGGGAGCAACGAATATTAGATTCTGCAGAAATGCACCTAACCACCATCCTTGCCAAATCGGCAAGACATCATACACAGCAATATTATTGGTATGCGTCCAGATAAATGAACCGGTGGAACCGACAACACCAGAGATAAAGGAAAGCGCAACAAACACCAGGACAGAGTTTATCGAACGCAAATCAAATTCGACCGGAATAGCCAGGTAGGCAACGGCGAGTAAGGCCAGACCCAACGGATCGGCGAAGGCGAAGATGAGCGACCACCCGACAGGCATCCCCGAATATATAGCAAGCACCAACGTTGCAAGATAGGCAGGAATAAACCCCCACCAGAAACCAAACCACAATACCCAGAAGACACACAAAACCAATGGGGGGTATACCGTGACGTTTAGTTCCAACCCACCAAATGTAATCGGCAGTCCTGACCACTGGTAAACAATCGAAGCCAACCCCAAACCAATACATAGCAAAATTGTGGTAATCCAGCTGACAAATACAATTGCTTGAGTGCGCCTGTCGTTTGCCAACAGCCACCGCATTCTTACCGGCGTATAAAACCCGGCGTGATCACGCGCATTGTCAGGAATTGTCATTAAACAGGGTCACCACCGTAGCGGCCAAAGCCAAACACTTGCTCTAACGAGTCAGCCCCACACCTTTTAATTATTTGGCGTGCAATAAATTCAACGGCAAAAACCCAGCTTTTTTTACCCTTTTTAGATGGAGGAAATTTACTCCAGACGCCCCATATCGTCGCTATCGCTTTCTTCTTTTTTCTCAAGCTTCTGCTCAAGAATAACAGCCTCACCTTCAAGGCTTTTACTTCTGGCGGGGGCTGAAGCGGGTGCAGCTGTCGTTGCTCCCATAGCATCTTGTTGCGATTGAACATCAGCCGCCTCTTCCACCGGTTCACTGCTCGTAGAGGTCGTCGACGAACAGCCTCCCAGAAAGAGAGTCAGGCTCAAGCCACAAATGGCGAGTAACGCTTTTAACTTATGCATATTATTCATCATTCTTTAAAATTATTAGATATTCAGGCGTCAACACATTTTCAATCGCCCATTGAAAGTCTGTACCACTGGATATCGGCCCATAGTTAAGCGGCTTGTAATCCAAATCAAGAAAGTGTTTGCTCACATTCACTAACGCCTGAAAGAAAAACTTCACATCCTCAGCATTGTGCAGCAACGAAGCAAAACGCAAACCATCACGGGCAATCGTCCATTGGTATGGCTCTATCTCCAGCGTATGTTTACTGCCCGCAATGTAATCAGACTCTCTTAAATAGCGTAGGATATTTTGGTCATGACTTCTCTGTTCCTGCGGTACTGCATTAAGGTAACAGGCAAGAATGTTATGACGGGCTCTGTAAAGATAGCTTTCACCTATCTTCTCGGCATCACAACTAGCGGCAAGGTTATGCGCATCCAACCACTTTACGCTGCTTTGGTAATAGTGAATGGCCTGATGTTTAGCCTCTTCCAGCTGTTGCCACATCCCGTTATCCCGGTAGGTTGGGATGCGGTCAAACGCTATGTTACCCAGCAACCAACTCAAACGCGCCAGACGCAAGTCATCAATCTCGCCGTTGGCCTCATCACGCTGTAACTGGGTTTTAAGAAAGCACTCCAGATCCTCAATATCCTTATCTTTACTTAGATGCTTTTTACACCCCACCAGATGGTTGTACACACGCATCAGGCGGTTGATCTCTTCAGGAAAGGGATTGGGGAAACACTGCTCGTGCAACTGATTAATAATTTTGGTGACTTGGGTATTGGGCTTTTTATGGGGCTGGCGGTAGTGACTGTAGAGTGTTTTCTCATTCAACCCGGCGGGGAACTGCCTATCTATCTCAACGAGAAAGTGTTCCCAGCTCCACCCTGGCTGCTGCTTAAGGCGATGTATCTTATTGAATACGGTAGTCATTTCTGCCCAAACAAAGATCCGCTAGCACATGAATTTACAAATTTGAAGACCATTTTACGGCACATGTTACCTAACGACCAGCATATGCCAAGACCTATCGTATTCCTGAAGGCACCACATTTTCAGGAGACCTAAAATGAAAAAACATACCGCAAAAAAAATCGTCACCTTAACAGCATTAATCGCCCCTATGCTTTACCTCTCTGGCTGCTCCAATACCGCCAATACCAGCAGCGAAGCAGAAGGCAACACAGTCGATATCATCGCCACTAAAAAAGAGAGTGACCTAGCAGCCCCCGTTGCCTCTCAACCAAGAGTCACAGGGCAAGTGGCATCAGACCAGATGGTGATGGAGCAGATGGCCATGCCACGCAGCAAAGCGATGGTAGGCATGGGCTATATGCCACCTCAACCACACACACGAGAACAATACGCCCCAATCGAAGAGAACGAACGTAAACAGGTGAGCAAAGACCCTGTCAGCACATTTAGCATTGATGTGGATACCGCCGCCTACGCCAACGTAAGACGCTTTATCAACAATGGCCAATTGCCACCCAACGACGCTGTGCGTATTGAGGAAATGATTAACTACTTTGACTATCAATACCCAACACCCGAAGCGGGTAAGCATCCCTTCAATATAGTCTCTGAAATCGCACCAACACCCTGGAGCACCAACAGCTATCTGCTTCATGTCGGCGTAAAAGGTTATCAACCGGTAACTGAATCACAACCAGCCCGCAATCTTGTGTTTCTACTTGATGTATCCGGGTCAATGAATGCGCCTAATAAACTAGAGCTTCTGAAGAAATCCCTGCGCCTACTTGTTAACCAAATGAGCGCCCGTGATCGCGTCGCCATCGTTGTCTATGCTGGCGCCTCCGGCGTGGTGCTAGAGTCTACTCCCGGCAACCACCGTTCTACAATTATCAACGCCCTGGATAACCTACACGCCGGAGGCTCAACCAATGGTGGTGCAGGCATTGAACTGGCTTACGCCATCGCCCAACAACATCAGATAGAAAACGGTGTGAATCGCGTTATTCTTGCTACTGATGGTGATTTTAATGTGGGGTTATCCAATACCGGTGACCTAACCAATCTAATCAAAGAGAAAAAACGTAGCGGCATTGGCCTCACCGTGCTTGGTTTTGGCATGGGCAACTACAACGATTATATGCTGGAAGCGATCTCCAACTCTGGTGATGGCAATGCAGCTTATATCGACACACTACAAGAGGCACAAAAAGTATTGGTTAACGATATCAATGCCACACTGCACACTATCGCCAAAGATACAAAGATTCAGGTCGAATTTAATCCAGATATTGTCGCCAGCTATCGACTCATTGGTTACGAAAACCGCATTCTCAACCGTGAAGATTTCACCAATGATCGTGTCGATGCCGGTGATGTCGGTGCAGGCCACACGGTAACTGCACTCTATGAGATTACGCTGAACCAACCCACACGCTACCAGCATCAACACCAAGAAATGTCACTCCCGTACAACAATGAACTGGGATATTTGAAACTGCGCTACAAACGCCCTGATCAGGACAGCAGCATTGAGATGGTTCATGTGATCAATCAAAGCGCTGTTAAAAGAGACATTGCAGCTACGTCAGACAACTTCCGTTTCTCCGCAGCCGTGGCTGGTTTTGGCCAGCTGCTACGCCGCAGCCCAAACATTGGCGATTACTCTTTTGATGAAGTACTCAACCTGGCACGAGGTAGTCGTGGTGAAGACAAATTTGGTTATCGCAGCGAATTTATAAACCTCGTCGGGCTAGCGCAATCACTACGCTAGAAAAACCAAAGGGGAGATCACATCTCCCCTTTTTTAATTGTTTAGATTAGAAAATAGCCAATCAAATCATTCAATCTTAATATTATGGCGCTTCACCTCTTCCTTCTTGGGCAAGGTCAACTCCAGCAAACCATCCTTGAAACTGGCTACTACATGTGCAGCATCAACACCTGCTGGCAGCTGAATCGTGCGGCGAAATTCACCCGTGCTTAGCTCGCGACGGTGGTATTCCCCCTCCTCTTTTTCTTCTTCGTGTTTCGTAGATGCCTTGATGGTCAACATATCATCGGAGACAGTCACGTCCAGATCATCTTTCTTCACGCCCGGTAGTTCCGCGCGGATGGCAATTTCGTTATCACGATTGATCACATCCACCTTCGGCGTACGCCCATCAAAGGGCTGTTTCATTTCTGGCCGGTTAGGGCGTGAAAAACGAAAGGGATTCATCCAGTTATCCCGATCAAAAAACTGCGCCATCATGTTCTCCATCTCTTCAAATGGTGAGATGTAGCGTGAGGGCTTGGCGGGTGCATTTTCACCTGTTTTAGAAACCGATTTTTTATCATCGTCAGACATAATTCCCTCCTTGTACTAGTACGTTCAGTAAAGGTTTAGATCACGTCTGTAAACAGGTCAAGAGAACACACGAAACACACCATGAAATCCCACGCACTTTCGTCTACCCTTAATATGTGGCCATTTAAAAAGAGTCAGGGAGAAGATATGTCAAGGGACTTGAACGACCTAGTACCAGAATTCAAATCCAAGATTGAGGATCTGCTGCAAGCTTGTAATGACTCAAACTACCCCATGCGTCAGTTCTTTACGCTACGCAGCCCATTCGAGCAGGGCAAACTGTGGCGACAGTCACGCTCCACGCAGCAAATACAAACCAAGCTTTCTGAGCTAGAACAGAAAGGCGCTTCGTTTCTTGCCCACTGCATTGAGAGTGTTGGTCCACAAAGTGGCCGTCATGTCACCAATGCCATACCTGGGCTTTCATGGCATCAGTGGGGAGAAGCCGTCGATTGTTTTTGGTTAGTCGACGGCGGTGCCGAGTGGTCCTCTCGAAGAAAAGTGGATAATATTAACGGCTATGCCAATTACGCCAACATCGCTCAGGGGCTGGGATTAGATGCCGGCGGCCTATGGCGCTCCTTTAAAGACTGGCCGCACGTACAATTACGCAGCGATGACCATCCCGGAAAAATCTATAGCCTTGCAGAGATCAGTACAGAGATGGAACAGAAATTTGGCGATACCAACTAAGATCAAAGACCACTAGCCCGCATTACAAAGCCAGTAAAAACTATAGGGTGGTACAACAAGCACGCCGTTAAAGATATCAGGCTGACCACCAGAATAAAGATCAGTTGCTTGATGTTCAAAACTGGCAAATTCATTTCCCACGCTTTGTAAATCAAGGCGCTGCGATTTATCGCTGAAGTTAGCAATCACTAATACTTTTTCGCCAGGTTTAAAAACGCTATAACGCACAAACACAAACAAATGCGGATTATCTGTATCCAACAATTCACGATTATTAAAATCCGAAAACACAGCGATCTCTTTTCTTACCGCGATCATTCGTTTAAGCGAATTAAAAATTTTATGCTCAACGGCACCAGCGACATGTCGGTTTTCCGCACGCTGCCAATCAATGGTTGGGCGATGCACCCAACGTGAATCGCCAGACTTATTGGGATCACTCAAATAGGCAGTATCATTCAGCGTACCAATTTCATCACCATAATAGAGCAATGGAATTCCGCCGAATGACATAATCACGCTATGCAACAACAGAATAGTTTTAATGGCATCATCAATCGCTTTGGGATCACCTGAATCAATTGCATGTTGCAACCCAGCCAACGATGCAAGCGAGCCAGAAATACGGGCATCGCCGGTTTTATCATTTTTACCAAAGGGAACACCACGCGCATGCGACTCATCATACTGACCGGTGTAATAATCGATCAGGAATTTGCGATGACTTTGCGGATCATAACCGACACGCAGAATGTCGCTATCATCAAAACCGAGGCCGATATCATCATGGCAACGTACATAGTTGAGCCAGGTGGCTCGCTCTAACTTAACCGGCAGGCTCTTAATTCCCTGATTAAGCAATTTGGCATTTTTAGTTGCCACCGTATCCCAGAGCAAGGCCATAAGAGTGGCGTTGTATGCTATCTCACACTCTTTGGCGATAACTGCATCTTCACCAAAGTATTTAATTACTTCCACGGGAGCAACAATCGCCTCTGCAATAAATAACACGCCAGGCGCAGTCACTTGGCAACAGTCTTTAAACAGTTGCAGAATCAGATGCGCTTCGCGTTCGTTTTGACAAGTACTACCAATCTTCTTCCATAAAAAAGCCACCGCATCGAGACGCAGAATATCTGTTCCCTTATTGGCCCAGAAGAGAATGACATCAAGCATTTCAATAAACACTGCGGGATTACTGTAGTTAAGGTCCCACTGATAACTATTGAAAACACTCATCACCCAGCGCTGCATCTCTTCATCCCAGGTAAAATTACCGGGTGAAGTTTCGGGAAAAATCTCCGGCATGCTTTGCTCAAACATGTCTGGCACGTTGCGCGTTTCGAAGGTGTAGTAATAGTCCTGATACTTTTTCTCACCCGCGCGGGCAAGCTGCGCCCACTCATGCTCGTCAGAGGTGTGATTTACGACGATATCGAGCACCAGCAACACCTCGCGTGCGCGCATTTCATTCGCCAACTCCCCCAGGTCTTCCAAACTACCGGCGCGAGGGTCAATCTCTCTAAAGTTGCTGACAGCGTAGCCACCATCACTATGCCCTTCCGGGCAACGTAGAATGGGCATGATGTGTAACAAATTGATACCCAGCTCCTGAAAGTATCCCAGGTGCTCTTTAACTCCTTTTAAATCACCTGCAAAACCCTGACTGTATAACGCCATGCCAATCCACTTTTGGCACAAAAACCAGTTGTGATCTTTTTCGCGTTCAATGTCGATTTTGCGAAGCTCTGCAGGGCGTTTGATATATTTACGCGCCATGGTCTCAACCAGGCGCTGCGCCTGCTCTTTAAAATCATCGCGATGACCATAAAGCTTTTCAAACAGGGAGTGAATGGCGTAGAAGTTGGCACCCAGCCGGGTATAGAAGTGGCGCAGATCCTGTTTGCTAATATCTGCTTCCAGGTCATTGAGAATATCGTTTAGCAGTGAATGTGATACTTGCTCGTACATTTAGCACCCTGCGCCTTAATTCAAATAATTATCCGATAACATGCCCATAAAAAGATTTATCGGTCGTTGTCGCGCCACGTAAACCCACCACTTGCGAACCGAACTGCAATGCAGCTTGTAGCGTCTCTTCTATGGATTCATCACATAGCAGCCCGTGAATAAAGCGAGCAGTGAATGCATCCCCCGCCCCTACGGTATCGACAAATGTATGTGGTCGCGGTGGTGCCTGTTGATAACGCTCTCCGCGCGCATTAATCACCGTGGCACCTTGCTCGCCTTGAGTGACGATAACGGTTTCAATATCAAAGCGGTCAATCAGCCATTTCGCTGCGTCTTCCGCGTCGTCATATTGCTCTACCAATGTCTTCAATTCATCGTGATTCAGCTTCAACCAGCGCGCATGGGCAAACCAGGCAAGTACCTGCTCCTTTTGCCACCAGGGTGGTCGCAAATTCACATCCATAAATACCGCGGGTGAATAATCGGCAACCAGGCTTTCCAAGCTCTGGCGCGTTACTGCATTACGCAACGCCAACGAGCCATGATAAACAAATCCGATATTGGTGAGCGATTTAAAATTATCTGCACTGATAAAATCGTATGCGCAGTTCTCTACGATATCGTAATGGGGTTCGTTATCTTCTATCGTCACATCCACTCGCCCGGTCGGATGGTTGTGATCCGTGCCTAAAAAGCCGCCATCCATTCCCCAATCCAGCGCTGCATTTCGAATCGCTTCGCCCTGTGCATCATCCCCTACATTGGAAACAAAACACGGTTGATTGCCAAAGGCCTGTAGATGCCAAGCAACATTAAAGGGCGCACCACCCAAGACCTGTGAACCATCAGGAAAACAATCGAACAGCACTTCACCAAAGATAACCGGGCGCGTTTTATTCATAACAGAACCCCATTTGGCCGAGTCTGGCCCTCATGTCAGGCACAAAATAACCAACACCTTCCAGCACTCCAGCAGAATAGTTACCGTTCATATCACTGCCCGCACCACAGGCGAAATACAAAGCAGCCTCATTGTGTTGCACTTGGGCTTGCGTTAACGCACTATCGCGCACATCTTGCGCGGCATTGGCAACCAGTACAGAGGGAATGGCACTGGCCATCAATGTTAAGTCGTTACCACTGTCTCCAGCATAAACCACATGATCACGTTGATACCCAAGCTGTTCATATAAAAACTCCACCGCGTGTAATTTGGTTGCGTTCCTTGGCAGCACATCCAAAAGCCCAATATGTTCGGGCTCATCAATACTCCACACCAGAGTGGCATGTACACCATAATCATCAAGGCGCTGCTGCATTTCGGCCATGATCGACTCGTGATCTGCTGATAATGAAAGGTAGTAACTCAGTTTATGGTGATTCTGTTTATGCTCTTCCTGCAATAAAAGCTGGGGCATATCGTTAAGTAGATGCATCAGGTCGGAGTGTGTTTTACCGCACCACTCTCGGTCGATCTCTGCAAACCAGCTATCCCATTCGCTCCACTGTTTTCCACAATGGTGATAAATCTTCGTCCCTACATCACTCACGATATAGTCAGGTTCCGGCAAGTCATATTCACCAATTGCATCAATCACCAACTGTAGATAACGCCCGGTAACATAGACCACACACACATCTTCTGCCTGACAAAACTGGGTAAAACGTTTTCTCGCCTCTGCGTGCTCTGGCTGGCCACCATTGGGAATGATGGTCCTATCCATGTCCGAACATAACAACATTCGTTGCGTCATAAACTCAACCTGATTTAGAGGTGGAAAAAGCGATAATGCTCAAGCGCTTCTAAAATACCTGCCGCAAAAGCGCCTTTGGCAAAATAGACCTTTTCAAGGTCCTCAAGCTGGGAGAGTTCTTCGTGATGGCGATTGGCAACAACGGCAGCCAGTGTATTGCCCCGCATCATATCTTCATCAGAACCCGATCCACCTGCTACCAACACACGATTTAAAGGAATTAACCAGCGGTCAGCCACGTAACGCAACGCCAAACCTTTTGATGCCCGCTGTGGCAATACATCCAAATACTGTCCGAATGCCATTTGCATATGAACAGACAACTCCTGCTGATGCACAAGGCTGTTTAGCTCATCAAAATCAGGCGCTACAGCAGGGTCATAGTAATAACTGACCTTAAAGCGGCTTTGTTCATGTTTGGGTTGCAGTTTAAGCCCGGGAACACCACTGAGCACCTTTTTCACTTTAAAACGAGACCAGTGATAATCAATGTGATTACGCCACGCAACATCCGCGACAAAACGCGGCGCATAGTAAATTTCACTTCCACTACTGGTAATCAGAACATCCGGTTCAGGAATTTTGTACTGCTTCATCAGACGCAATGCCGAATCAAAACGCCTTCCCGTCGCGACAATAAATTTTGTAGATTTACGATGCTGCTTTAACACAGCAATCAACTCTTGCAGTGCACCAACATCGCCAATCAGGTTCTGATCGAAATCAGTCACAATCGCACGTTCGCGATACACCCCTTTACGTTTCACAATTGGTGTGCGTTCAAGCGTTTCAGAGCGCTCTAACACAGGCTTGACCACGTCCAGATAACGTTTAGCGTGCGCATCCCATGAATAGTGTTTACGTACACCATCCAAGCCTCGAGCTGCGCACTCTTGCCAGTGGTGACTGTCGGTTAACAACTGCACAAGCGCAATACCAATAGAGTCACTATCCAATGGATCAATCAAATGCCCATTCTGGCAATTTCCAAGTATGTCTTTGGGGCCACCATCTTCCGTGGCTACAATAGGTATACCGCTGGCAGCCGCCTCTATCAAGGTCAAACCGAATGGCTCAGTCAACGCGGGATTTACAAACACCCCTTTAGTAGCTGCGGCAATACGATAAATTAAAGAGACCTGATCACGAGAATGGTGTTTAGGCATGGCAACCTTGCCGTAGAGGTCGTAGCGATCAATCGTCACTAACAGTTCATGAAAGACCTCTTGTGCCCCCTCATCCAGCTCATCAATATCATCACGGTTCCCTGCAATGATGATCAGATTGGCGAGTGTTTGTAGCTTACTCGATTTACCGTAGGCCTCTACCAGAGCAGCAATATTCTTGCGTTTATCTGGACGTGACAAGGCAAGAATAATCGGCTTCTCGGGTTCCAACAGAGACTTGGTCAACTCTTTAAAAAGCGATGTATTCAGCTCATCACCGCTGGCCGGAACAAACTTTTCAATATCGGTGCCAGGCGGCACGACACGCATCTGCTCAGGCAGGTAGTGATCATAGAGCTCATATTGCTCTTCGATCTCTTGATAAGTGCTGGTAATCACCCGTTCTGCCGTCGCCAGAGCCAGCTCTTCTGCCTCTACACGGCGCATCATGTTGTAGCGCTGCTCGATAACATCAGCGGACAAACCACTGGCTAGCAGACGATGACGCTTTACGCGCCCCAGCGAGTGGCCGGTATGAATCAGGGGGATACCCAGTTGGTTTACCAAACGCGCGCCCACATATCCAGCATCGGCATAATGGCTATGAATCAGGTCTGGAAGGCGAGGTTGTTGGTGGAGGTAATCCGCCACATTATCGACAAAGACATCGAGATGATCCCAAAGCTGCTCTTTAGGCAAATACTCATTGGGGCCAGCATTGATACGAACAATCTTCAGTTTTTCCGAGATATGCTCCACCAAACTGGCGTAATCGTCGTCCACGTTGGAATCAACAACGCAACGCGTAAACAGATCGACACACCCTACGTCGTCACGACGTGCCAAGGCATGCGCCAGCTCTAAAACGTAGAGCGTCTGTCCCCCGGTATCGGCGTCTCGCCCCAGTTCAAGTTTATGGCCTCGAATGAGACCATGGATACTAAATAGTGCAATGTACAGTTTATCTGTCTGCATTCTCTCCATATCCAATCGACCTTTACGATCGTCGTTTTGATTCGCCCTGCAATTAACCAATCCTTGTGAATTTAATCGCTTTATGCACCAAAAGTTTGCACGAAAAATGGCTAAATAACGGGAATACCATATTCACCATACAGTCATCATTTTGATAATTCAAATTGCATACCATTCAAGCGAAAAACATAAAAACAGGCCCCATCCCTTCCGACGCCCAGGGGGGCAATTTGACCCAAAGGGCCTCCCTACCCTGACAACATCAACCGGTTATCAAGCGCTGACGCGGCAGCTAAAATGGAAAACACGCACCACCAAGCCACCAAACAGCGGCTAAAAAGCCTGAAAAAATATTTAATAATTTCAATGAGTTAAAAAATATTTAATTTTTTTCAGACTCCCACCCTTGAAAAGCCAATCCCCCATACCTATATAGCCTGCTATCTCCGCTTGTACATAGCGGCCTATGCCAAACAACGGAGGAATCTATTTTGAATTCGTATTTAACAATTGTCTTATCTATTTAGGAGGATAAAAGACATGAACATTCGTCCTTTGCATGATCGCATCGTCATCAAGCGACTGGAATCTGAAGAAAAGTCTGCCGGTGGCATCGTGCTACCTGGTGCTGCACAGGAAAAACCTCAAATGGGTGAAGTTGTTGCTGTGGGCACAGGTCGTGTGCTGGACAACGGAGAGTCTCGTGCTCTGGATGTGAAAGCTGGCGACAAAGTTATCTTCGGCAAATACTCTGGCACCGAGCTGAAGCTTGAAGGCCAAGAAGTGCTGGTGATGAAAGAAGAAGACATCCTAGCTGTCGTTGAATAAAAAATTTTAAAGAATTTTCGGAGAACACATCATGAGTGCAAAAGAGATCAAATTTTCATCTGACGCCCGTGCAAAGATGCTGGAAGGCGTAAACGTTCTGGCAAACGCAGTAAAAGTAACTCTGGGTCCTAAAGGCCGTAACGTAGTTCTGGAAAAAGCCTACGGCGCTCCTACCGTAACTAAAGACGGTGTATCTGTTGCTAAAGAGATCGAGCTGGAAGACAAGTTCGAAAACATGGGCGTTCAAATGGTTAAGGAAGTTTCTTCCAAAACTGCTGACGTTGCTGGTGACGGTACTACTACTGCGACAGTTCTGGCTCAATCTATCCTGAACGAAGGCCTGAAAGCAGTTGCTGCTGGCATGAACCCAATGGACTTGAAACGCGGTATCGACAAAGCAGTTGTTGCAGCGGTTGAAGAGCTGAAGAAAACATCTAAGCCTTGCGAAGACAACAAAGCAATCGAGCAAGTAGGCACTATCTCTGCTAACTCTGACAGCACTATCGGTCAGCTGATCGCTCAAGCGATGGAAAAAGTGGGTAAAGAAGGCGTTATCACTGTAGAAGAAGGTTCTTCTCTGGAAGACGAGCTGGACGTAGTTGAAGGTATGCAGTTCGACCGCGGTTACCTGTCTCCTTACTTCGTAACTGATCAAGAGAAAATGACTGCTGAACTGGACGAGCCTTTCATCCTGATTCACGACAAGAAAGTTTCTAACATCCGCGAACTGCTGCCAACTCTGGAAGCTGTAGCGAAAACTGGTAAGCCTCTGCTGATCATCGCTGAAGACATCGAAGGCGAAGCGCTGGCAACTCTGGTTGTTAACAACATGCGCGGCATTCTGAAAGTAGCTGCTGTTAAAGCACCTGGTTTCGGTGATCGTCGTAAAGCTATGCTGCAAGACATCGCTATCCTGACTGGCGGTCAAGTCATCGCTGAAGAAGTTGGTCTGTCTCTTGAGACTGTTCAACTGGAGCAACTGGGTACTGCTAAGAAAGTTAGCCTGAGCAAAGAGAACACCACTATCGTTGATGGTGCTGGTAGCAAAGAAGAACTGGCTGCTCGCGTAACTCAACTGCGTAAACAAGCAGAAGAGACTACTTCTGATTACGACAAAGAGAAGCTGCAAGAGCGTATCGCTAAACTGGCTGGCGGCGTAGCTGTAATCAAAGTTGGTGCTGCAACTGAAGTTGAAATGAAAGAGAAGAAAGACCGCATCGACGACGCTCTGCACGCAACTCGCGCAGCAGTAGAAGAAGGTGTTGTTGCAGGCGGTGGTGTAGCACTGATCCGCGCTCGCGCAGCGATTGCTGATCTGAAAGGTGACAACCACGATCAAAACGTTGGTATCGACATCGCACGTCGTGCAATGGAAGAGCCTCTACGTCAAATCACTGCTAACGCAGGTGATGAGCCATCTGTTGTTGTTAACAAAGTTGCAGAAGGTACTGGTAACTTCGGTTACAACGCAGCAAACGGCGAATACGGCGACATGATCGACCTGGGTATTCTTGACCCAACTAAAGTAACTCGCTCTGCTCTGCAACACGCTGGTTCTATCGCTGGCCTGATGCTGACAACAGAAGCGATGGTTGCTGACAAACCATCTAAAGACGCTCCAGCAATGCCTGATATGGGCGGCATGGGCGGCATGGGCGGCATGATGTAATCGCGCATCAAACGCTAAGCACTAAAAAGCCCCGCTCGGGAAACCGGCGGGGCTTTTTTATATTAAGCATAAAAACACTCAGTTTTGTTCATTGAAAAATTTTCTCACTCTCCAGTCATAAACCTGCGGGCAAGTTTTCTCTGAACAGTGGTCTATTTTTCTCCCGGTTATGTTGCTTCACCTTATCTACCATCGCAGCACTAACCTCTAGCAGCTTAGTCGCAATAAGACTCTTACGGTGTACCACCCAAGGTTGTTGATCCGCATTGAGCAGCCCCCCATACGCGGGTTTTACCACATTCATTAGTACACTCTCTGCCGCACAAGTAGCGGAAGCAGCGTATTGATCGAGAACCAATGCCCTTTGTTTTTCACTATCCAAAGATGATTGTCTACGTGTAAATAGGCTTCCCGGCAACATCATGATGAATGAGATAAAGCCTATCGCTAAAGCGCCCGCCTTAGCATAGACAGCCATAGTAAGCTCTTTATCCAGTTCGATGTGTTCGCTCTGTAAACCGACAAAACACATACTCAGAAAACTGAAAACGACCATAAAGGGTAACAGTATAAAAATATACATATTGGTACCTCCTGACTTTTAACGTTACGTATCTACGGCAATAGACACAGGTTCTCTATCAGCAAGAACCACACCAAAAGACAGATTAACCCGTTCAGGATAAGCAACTCGTTGTTTTGGTATTATTTATTCGTATCGATTAACAAGCCCGGAAAGAACTTGTCTGTCAGGAGAGGTTTTATCGATAACCATAACGGTGCTCTGTGCACCAATATGGGATATTCGATTTAAAGGGCTTACAAATCGAGCGTGCGAGACATGCTGTTCGCTAGAGGCAGCCCCGACATAGCTTTTCTGCCGGGGCTGTATTTTAAATGTGTCAGATGCAAACGGGTTTATTAAAAGAGCAGCATTTTAAAACCAATCAGCACCAAGACAACGCCCCCCAGCAGTTCCGCCTTGCTCTCAAGCCAAGTACCACTGCGCTTACCAATAAACACACCCGCCCAACTAAAGGCAAAAGTCACAACACCAATGATTGCGCAGGCAACATACGGATTAACCTCAAGCAAGGTGAGCGTAAAGCCAGCCGCCATGGCATCGATACTGGTGGCAATAGCTAATGTCAGCATCACTCGATGCGTTATCTGGGCAATATCCTCTTCAATACCTTCGGCAAAAGATTCGTAGATCATCTTACCACCCACAAAACTCAACAGGCCAAATGCAATCCAGGGCGCATAAGCCTCTACCCAACCCAGCACCCCTTTACCGCCTAAATATCCAAACAGAGGCATCGCTGCCTGAAACAGACCGAAATAGAGCGCTGCCATAAGCGCCAGAGCTGTTGGCCGCGTGCTTTGTTTAGATCCCAAACCAATCGATACAGCGAAGGCATCCATACTCAACGCGACAGCCAACAAAACAACTTCAATCATCTACAAACCTTCCAGTTATCACTCTGCGCATACGCGCCAAAGGCGGTGATTATACTAGCGGCAGATAGATATCGGTGACCAATTCATGCTCTGGCACGTCAGGAAACAGAGTGATGTAGTGAAAAAAGACAGGGAAATCCCTTAAAGACTCGCCACTCTGCGGCAACCATTCACCATACAAATAGCATACTTTACTCCCCATCTCCTCGTATGGCCCTTGATGACGAACACGTGCGCAACGCCCACCGGGAATCTGTTTGGTGATAACGCCATCGCTATTTGGCGCCACATCCTCTTCTATTTCACCGCACACATCAAAGCGAAATGATTCTACAGGCGTTGTTTTGGGATCATCGTACCCAATCCCCAATGTCTTGCTGCTCTGAACAGGAGACTCACCACTCGCCTTACGCCAATCAATAAACTTGAGTACAGAATCATTTATCAATGCAGGATCATCACGATGCTCCAACACAGCCACCTTACACGCATCAAAATTTACAATTTCAACTTCCACGATTTG
>JBNKYV010000100.1:0-9930 GCA_050301075.1 Gammaproteobacteria bacterium | reverse complement strand
TAAATTCTCAAACATTGAGTTTTGCCTAACTCAGCTTTAAATGGTAAGCCGGCTATTATAGCGTGAAGATCTGTCCGTTTTTAAGCTGATTGATGGTGCGATCTGTAATTAATTGATCTATTTCGGCGCGAATTTTAGGTGCTTCGTCCGGTTTGTGGTGGGTTAGATGAATTTCGCAGTCGTGTTTTAGCTTTTTAAGATCCGCCGCCATGGTGTTCGAACAGTAATGACGAGCGGTATTACTTAGGGCCTCATCGTCGTTGCTAAAGGCAACCTCGAGAAATAGCAAGTTCAGAGATGAGTACGAGTTGATCACATCCCAGAACATATCATTAGTAGTGGTATCCCCTGTAAAGGCAAACGATTTTCCAGCAGCGGATTCAACTCGATAACCGACCGTGGGCACGATGTGATTCATGGGAATCAATTCAAATTTACGCCCATCCACATCAACAATAGTGCCTGCAGAAACCTCTTTATAGGTCATGACAGGTTTTTCAACGACAGGAAGGCTGGCAAAGTCAGGCCAGATTGCCCAATTGAAGACGTGATCTCTCAGCGCCTTTATCGTCTCAGGCAGGCCATGAATAACAATAGGGCTTTGAATGCGCTCAAAGATGCTATCCACCAGAAGAGGCAAAAAGGCGACATGATCAAGATGTGAATGCGTCAGGAAGATGTGGCGAATCTTTGCCATCTCGTCCAGGGTGAGATCACCTACGCCACTCCCGGCGTCAATCAAGATCTCGTCGTCGATGAGAATCGAGGTTGTTCGCAACCCACGACCTATTCCCCCGTCGCACCCTAATATCCGTATTTTCATATTATTGATTGTCGTGCTCAGGCCCAAAATCTTTAGACCATATCATGGTTTATTTTTCAACTACATACCATTAATTAGCGCCAACTTAGCCTCCCCTCTTCAACCAAACTAACATATATGCCATCATTGCGTTTTTTAAACCTAAAGCAAAACTGATGCACACAGTAGTTATCGGCATAATTTCAATAGTTTTATACCTTGTCGCAGCGGGCTTGCTGGCGCTTAGATTGCGCAAGCGAGACACTTCGCCAACAAACAAGTGGAAAAGCCTGATACCCGCAATTTTTGCAGTCATTTTGCACGCCTGGCTACTGGTTGACTCACTGTTTTTAGACGAAGGTCTAAACATGGGGATTTTTAACGCCATCTCCCTACTCACCTGGTTTATCTGTGCTTCGCTGTTATTAGGTTCCATCATCAAACCAACGGAAAACCTGGGAATTGTGGCTTTTCCGGGCGCTGCTATTGCCATTATTCTAGAAAATGCCATTTCTGCAGACCGCATTACCCAAGTAACAAACAGCCCACTTGAGATCCATATTTTCATCTCTATCGCGGCCTATGGCCTGCTTAGCATTGCGGCAGTGCAAGCTGTGCTACTGACGATTCAGGACCGCCACCTGCGCAACAAACGTCCTGGAGGCTTCATCCGCGCGCTTCCGCCACTACAAACCATGGAAACACTGCTGTTCCAGATTATTGCCATCGGCTTTGTACTTCAAAGCCTGTCGCTACTAACAGGTTTCATATTCGTTGAAGATATGATGACGCAGCATCTGGTGCACAAAACCACACTTTCGATCATTGCATGGATTCTGTTTGCAGTACTGCTGTGGGGCCGCTGGCAGTTCGGCTGGCGCGGCCGTAAAGCGATTCGCTGGACACTCTCTGGCTTTATTGCGCTGGCGATGTCGTATATCGGCAGCAAATTTGTTCTAGAATTAATTATTCAGCAGCCCCAGTAACCCATATGGAACACATCGCTGTTGGTACCCTCGGTACGATCCTGTTTGTATTGATCTGCCTTTCCGGCTGTTTTTCTGCCTCAGAAACAGCCATGATGAGCCTCAATCGCTATCGCCTGCGCCACCTTGCACAAGAAGGCCATGCAGGCGCTATGCGCGCGCAACGCTTGTTGGACAAGCCTGATCGCCTGATAGGGCTAATCCTGCTCGGCAACAACTTCGTCAACATTCTTGCCTCATCGATTGCTACGGTTATTGCGCTACGTTTATTAGGCGAATCCGGAATTGCCATTGCGACTGGCATTTTGACCTTTGTGATACTGATTTTTGCCGAAGTAGCCCCCAAAACGCTGGCCGTTCTGCACCCTGAACGTATCGCATTTCCTGCGGCCTTCGTGTTGGAGCCCTTATTAAAGGTCTCCTACCCGCTTGTGTGGTTGGTCAATGCGATGGCCAACACTGTATTGAAAATGATAGGCGTTTCACCCAAACATGGTGCAATGCAACAACTGAGCAGTGAAGAGCTGCGTACCGTTGTGAATGAGGCTGGCGCCCTAATCCCCCGCTCTCACCAAAAAATGCTGCTGAGCATACTTGACCTGGAAAAAGCGACAGTGGACGACATCATGATCCCGCGCAATGAGATTATTGGTCTGGATCTGGAAGAGGAAGATCACGTCATTTTTAACCAGCTGACGCACAGCCAACACACTCGACTCCCTATTTACCGCGGCAGCATCGACAACGTGATTGGCTTTGTGCATGCACGTAATGCCCTGCACATTATGCGAGAGCAGGAATTTACGAAAGATACGCTGCAAAAAATCATGCGTAGGCCCTATTTTGTTCCAGAGGGCACCCCTCTCAACACACAGCTATTGGCATTCCAGCGCGAAAAACGCCGCATTGCTTTTGTGGTAAATGAGTATGGTGATATTCAGGGACTGGCAACACTGGAAGATATTCTTGAAGAGATCGTGGGCGAATTCACCACTGACATGGCAGCCACCGAGAAAGACATTCACCCTCAAGAGGATGGCACCTATCTGGTTGATGGCGGGGCCTATATTCGCGAACTCAACCGCGCCATGGAGTGGGAACTGCCAACTGATGGCCCTAAAACCCTGAATGGATTAATTACAGAGTATCTGGAATCGATCCCTGAAAGCGGCACCAGTGTACGCATTGCGGGCTATCCGATTGATATCGTGCAAACCAGCAACAACACCATTAAGACTGTACGTATCTATCCTGAACTTCGCAAAATACCGGAAAGCGACAGTACGGAGTAATCTGGCAACAAGCCAATCTTAAACACCCCGCTATTCAGCAATTTTGTATTGATTGCGGCCTGACTCTTTCGCTTCGTATAAAGCCTCATCGGCTTTTACGATCAAGGTTTTGGGCTGGACCTCACTGGAAGGCACCATCGTCGCCACACCCAAGCTGATCGTGACATGATCCGAGGTAGATGAATATTCATGAGGAACATTCATCTCATCCACCCCTTTATTCAACGCAGCAGCGACACTGGTAGCTCCTTGAATATCGGTACCTGGCATCACCACCACAAACTCCTCGCCCCCGTAACGCGCAACCAAATCACTGGAACGATTCACCTTAGAGGCAAGCGATTGGGCAACTTTACGCAGACAATCATCACCACCTTGATGACCATAGTTGTCGTTATAGGTTTTAAAGTGATCAATATCGATCAGGATCAGTGAAATCGGCGCATTATCACGCGCCGCGCGTGACCACTCATTATCAATGAACTCATCAAAAATTCGACGATTCGCAATACCGGTTAGCCCATCCAAAGAAGAGAGGCGCTCCAACTCGGCATTTTTAATTTCAAGCTCTTTCTTCAATTCACGCAACACTCGGTAAGCTTCATCACGCTGTTGCTGGGCCAAAAAACCGCGCGTATGCGCACGGATACGAGCAATTACCTCCAGCTTATCTGGAAACTTGACCAAATAGTCGGTCGCCTCCAGCTCGAAGGCGTCACTTTTGATCTTGGGATCTTCTTTGGTTGATAAAACAATAATTGGAATTGGTTGTGTCTTTGGATTTGATCTAAAAAACTTCAATAACATCAGGCCATCAATATCCGGCATAACCAAGTCTTGCAATATAACGGTTGGCTCAAACGCAATAGCATCATCAATAGCTTTGGAGGGATCATTGCAATAGTGATAATCAATATCAGCCTCGTCTTCAAGCATGCGTCTAAGCGCTTCACCCACGATCGCCTGATCATCAACCAACATCACCCGAGTGCGTGCCGTCTTGGCTGACTCTTCCATATCAGAGTTCAGTTCTGCATTATTCTCTTGTGAATCACTCATAGTGCTCTTCCTGTTTTAGCATGCTCAAACATGCGCACCAACGAAGGGCCGATCACTTCAATCGACATCACGTCCACTGCTGCCCCCAGTTTTACAGCAGCCTTTGGCATACCGTATACGGCACAGCTCTTTTCATCTTGGGCAATGGTGTGTGCACCTTTGTTCCGTAAGTGCAATAAACCTTCTGCGCCATCGCGCCCCATACCGGTCAGCAATACAGCGACCAAGTCGCCTTGCCAATGTTCTGCAACACTGTCAAAGAACACATCCACAGAGGGACGATAGGCTAATTCTTCAGGGTAAGGTGTGTAATCAAGCCTTAAGTCATCACACAAGATGAGATGATTGTTTGTGCCGGCAATCAATACCTTACCTTTTTCAAGCACATCACCTTTTTCTGCCAACCGTACATCCAGCACACATTGGTTGTTAAGCCATAAAGCCAACTCATTGGAGAACTGCTCATCCACGTGCTGAACAATTACAACAGGGCATTGAAAATCTTCGGGCAGGACAGACAAAACTTGAGCCAATGCATTAGGCCCACCTGAAGATGCACCAATCACCACCAAACCATTTTCAACGCCTATACCGGAACTTACTATGCTTGTCTGACCAACACCTTCACGATCTTTTTTTGTCTTTTGTGTGATCAGTTTCTCAACTGTTGAAATCTTTTCGAGCAGCTCACTCTTCCCGTTTTCATCGCCCGACATACCCAACACTGGTGTATTAACCGCATCCAGCGCCCCCGCCCCCATCGCGCTAAATACTTTTGAAGCATTACCGCTGACGGTCGCAGTCACAACAACAATGGCGCAAGGCGAGGTGGACATAATCTTTTTCGTCGCCTCAACACCGTCCATAATGGGCATTATCAAATCCATCAACACAAGATCGGGTTTATCCTGATTGCAACGCATAACGGCCTCTGCCCCGTCATACGCTACCCAGGCAATTTCATGCTCAGATGAATCGATAACACGCCGCAAACATTCGACGGCCATCATTGAGTCGTTAACAATGGCTACTCTCATGGTTTCGCCTCCCCGATCAAATCAATCACGGCTTCGCGTAACGATTCATCGTGGAAACTACCTTTCGTCAGATAGTAATCTGCCCCTGCTTCCATTCCCCGTACCCGATCTTCATCACGATCTTTATACGAGACCATCAAGATCGGCAGGTGCTTAAGGTCATCATCTTCACGAACTGTTCTTACCAAATCCAATCCATTCATACGTGGCATATCAACATCCGTAATCAACAAATCAAATCCACCGCCCCGAATCACATTCAAACCATCAATTCCATCGACGGCTGTTTCCACTATGTAGCCCGAGGCTTCAAGCAACTTTCGTTCAACTTCGCGCACAGTCAACGAATCATCTACGACCAATACACGTTTGGCATTATGATGCTCCTCGACGATATCGCTGATGCGACTCAAGCGTGCAAATTTAAGTACTTTCTCAATTGAGCGAATAAGATCATCCACATCGACAATCAGCACTGGTGAGCCATCTTCCATCAACGCGGCCGAGCTAATGTCTTGAACTTTACCCAGCAAACGCGGCATCACTTGCACAACCAGTTCACGTTCACCCAGAAAGCGATCCACAACCATGCCGTAGTAGTTATGACGATCATTCAGCACCACAACATGCAATTGATCATGCCCTTCATGAGAACTGGCTTTTTCTAAAATCTGCCCAGCATTAACCAAGCCGATGTTTCGACCGTCAATGCGAATATATTGATTCCCCTCGGCCTCTTCCAAATCTTTTGGAGACACGCGCAAAATGCGATCAATACGCGCTAGCGGGAACGCATAAGGTTCATCTGCAATCTGGGAAATCAATGCAGGAATAACAGATAGCGTAAGTGGTAACTGGAGATGAAAACGTGTTCCTTTACCTGGATTGGTGGTGGCGCGCACATTGCCGCGCATTTCATGGACAACATCATGCACAACATCCAGCCCCACGCCGCGCCCGGAGATCTCACTCACCTGCTCTTTGGTGCTAAAGCTTGGTAAAAACAGAAAATCTAGCAGCTCGGCATCGCTCAAGGTCTCTGCCATTGACTGATCCACCAAGTTCTTTTCCACAACTTTTTGGCGCAAGCGTTCTAAATCAACACCCCGACCATCGTCTTCCACAACAATCGATAACATGCCGGAGTGATGATAAGCATTGAGGCGGATTGTCCCTTTTCTTGGCTTGCCAGCCTCTTCACGCTCATCTGGCATCTCCATGCCATGATCTATGCCATTACGAATTAAGTGATTTAGCGGTGCTTCAATTTTGTCGAGAATATCGCGATCAACCATGGTGCTGGCACCATCGATCACCAACTGCACATCTTTTTTCAATGTGCGGGCGATATCTCGCACCATGCGAGGAAAACCATGTACGCCATCACCAAAGGGTCTCATGCGGCTTTGCACCACTTCACGATGCAGACGGGACGATAGATTTGTTGCCCGCCGGTCATACGATTCCAACTCGGTCAGCCGATCTGCCATCACCTCACGACACTGTGACGCTTGGCGTTGTGCACTACGGACCATTGAAATGACATCTTCGCTCACGCGTTGGCCATCAAGTCGTTCACGCAAACTATCGATCATGCATACCAAATCCGTTTGTTGCCGCTTTAAGCGCAACAACGATTCTGCGTAGGGATAAATCCAGCGAGATTCGACCAGCGACTCACCAGCGAGGCCCATTAAGCGATTTAACTGGTCCGCGCTAACACGCAGCACGCGATCTTTAGCAGGGGCGTTTTTCTTATCTTCTTTCGGCGCTGCTGGTTTTGTATCCGCCTTCGCTTCTTGATCAACCGCTTCATCTTGGGGCGCAGCCTCTTTCGGAGCAGGCGTTTTCTGAGGGGCTGGCTCTGCCTTTTGCTCAGGCGCTTTTGCCGCAATTGCCTCGCCTTTGAGAATGGCATTCAGATTTTTAATCAAACCATCCAGTTCAACGCGACTTGCGTCATACCAGGCAGACAGGTCATCTTCGCAACCTGCGATATCGGTAATCATATCAACACCACCTAGCAACACGTCCATGTGATCAGCTGTAATGACCAATTCACCTTTTTGTGCGGCAACAAACACATCTTCCATGGCATGCGCCAATTCGACAGCAAATTGAAGGCCAATTAATTTGGCCGCACCTTTGATTGAATGCGCTGCCCGCATCAATGGTTCTAAACGCTCGGGTGAGGTGGGGTCTTGTTCCAGCTCTAGCAAACCAGCACTTAACAAGCTGGTTTGCTGCTCTGCCTCAACGCGAAACAACTCAAGCATCGACATATCTTGAATCGAAACAGATTCTTTAGCTGGTGCGGGTGTTGCCTCTTCTTCTGGTTCAGGTGTAGTAGATGCTGGTGCAACCGTATCGCTCTCACGTGCAGGCAATTCCGCTTCGCCGGTTAACACTGACTCTAAGGCAGAGATCAGCTTATCGTATGAACCCTGGTTGGCCGCTTGCCATTCATCCAGCGTATCCAGGTTATCTGAAATCTGCTGGATAAAATCCATCCCCGCCAAAAGCTCATCAATTGATGCACTTGTCAGGTTAACGCGCCCTTCCTGGGCTGCGACCAGACAATCTTCCATCACATGAGCAAGCTTTACGACAAGCTGCACATCAATCAGTTTTGCAGCGCCCTTTAATGAGTGACTGGCGCGCATTGCAGACTCTAACTCTTCAGGAGACTCTGGCGCTTCATCCAGAACGAGCAAAGCCTCGTTGAGCACCGAACATTGCTGCTCAACCTCCATCTTGAATAAATCTGCCATGGATGTATCAACCATCCATCACTCCTTCTTGTTTACAAGATCCCTCTTTCAAGCGCCGGAAATAACAGCTTGGGATCAAGAATTCCCACATGGCGCCCTTCCAGGTCCAACATTCCTTTCAAATAGTTCACCGAGCAGTTCATTGCGGTGGCCGGGGCCTCTTGCATGTCATGTTCACTGTAGCGATAAACACCCTTGACTTCGCTCACAGGAAAAACGAACTTAGCTCCCTCAAAGGAGACAACCACCATACGCTCATAAATTCCTTTAACGACATTGGTTCCGGTAATCTCTCCGCGTGCGACATTGAGCAAGCGCCCAACCGACACGCACAACTGCAATTCACCACGAATATTGGTCAACCCCTTCAGCACAGGATTATTGCGATGCGGCACGCTGTGAATTGGCCGCATGGAGACCACCTCATCCAACAGGCGCGTATCAATCCCCAGCCATTCATCGCCTAAACGGAATAGGATGCTCGAACACGCTTCATAAACCTTTTCTTGTTCGCCGCCAGACAAAAACTGCGCCCACTCGGTGAGATATCCCTCAGGCGCATCACCTTCCAACAATTTTCTGCCCGCATTTGAAAACAGAGAGCAATTAGCGCAATGTACAACCTCGCTTAATTTAGGGCAGGTGTGCGCATTCGCCTTGGCCCATACGCCAATTTTGTTCCAGCAATCGTCTACTCTTTCATCCACATCAGACATCGGTTTGTCCTAACCTAGCTATCCTTGTCTTGACTATCATTAAGCCGTTCAATGCGTGCCCGGTAATTTTTAGCTGCTTGCATATCCCCTCGCTCCTCACACATCATGGCCAGATGAAGCAGCGCTTGATAATGAGTCGGCTCAAGGTAGAGTGCGCGTTTGTACGACACAACAGCCTCATCGCTCTTGCCCAACGCCTGATTAACAACGCCTAACAAATAATTGCACTCAACATCCTCGGGGTTTGTTTCAAGGTAAGAACAGCACTCATCCCGGGCTTGATCCAAAAGACCTTTGTCTGCCATCTCCTGGATTTGACTTAATGCAGGCCTCTTATGTTTTGTTTCTGGCTGATGAGCCCGCGAAGGGGAATGAGCAACACGCTCAGACTTTGGTGCTGCTTTTGGAAAAGCGACGACATTGCTTTCTTCTGGCGCCTGCAAAGATGGTGATTGCCCCTCTGTTTTTCGGTAAGCAAAAGTCCCAGGTTGGCGCAAAGACTCAAACTGACCGAACACACCTCTTCCCGTCTCAGCATGTCCAAGAAAGAGAATCCCATCTGACGCCAACAATTTACCCAGCTTGCTCAGCACCTTTTTCTTGGTATCCATATCAAAATAGATGAGCAGGTTTCGGCAAAAAATAACATCGTAAGGCCCGAATCCGTCCATCAGTTTAGGAGACAATATATTCTGATGGTGAAACGAGACTGTTGATTTCACCTCGTTCGAAATTTTGAACAGACCATTTTTTTCTTCAAAAAAACGGTCGCGACATGTCTGGCATTCACCACGAAAAGAATTTCTTCCATACACTCCGGTTTTAGCAAGCGCCAAAACGCGTGTGCTAATGTCAGCAGCATCTATCTGAAAATCGTCTTTGGAAAAACCTGCGTCCAACAGAGTCATCGCAATTGAATAAGGCTCCTCCCCGGTCGCACAGGGAATACTCAACGCCTGAAATTTCTTGCCAAAATACTCAGGGCTCCATTGATTGGCTGAATAGTCTGCCAATAACTCAAATGGCTTCTGGTCTCTAAAAAACCAAGTTTCAGGCACAGTGATGTCATTTATTAGGTTTTGACGCTCTTCGGGTGAACCGTTTAGAACATCTAAATATTGAAATGGGCTTTGGCAGCCAACTGAGTTCATTCTTGATAAGACAATACGACGGACGGTCTCTTCCCCTACGGAAGAGACATCCAAGCCAACGGCTTCTTTTATAAGGTCGTATATCTCTTTAGTGGGCATCCGCACCACCTTCTACC
>JBNKYV010000099.1:0-5656 GCA_050301075.1 Gammaproteobacteria bacterium | reverse complement strand
AGTTGATTTGTTGAGCTAAACGATGTGGCTTAAAACCGGGGTTCGTTGTTTCGAGTCGCCAACTTTTGCCATCGTTGGTTGAGATGGTATCTTTTAACGTTTCATCATTACGATTGCCTGCAATAACCCAAAGTCGGTTATTAAAAGAGACCGTTTGATGTTCATGGCGGTGCATAAATGTCTCAGTTAGGCCGGATTTAAGGTTCCATGTGACTCCATTGTCGGAGGACCAGACATCATTTAGAGAATATATGTCATAGGGGGCTTCTGGTGGATTGGTGGCATTAAAAATGTTTTGTTGCCCTGCGACTAGCCATAATTTGTCGTTATATACGGTTACTGTGTGATAGGCTCGTTTGCCAAAAGGGGCCTGTGCATAGACCTGGGTCCAGTCAACGCCGTTAGTGGATGACCAAATGTCAGCGGGTTGTTCCTGCCCGTTGTCTACACCGCCTATTAGCCAAAGTTGTTCGTTAAAAGAGGTTAATGAATGCCCTTCTCTTGGTGTGAAAGGCGCATCGGGGGTGATGAGTTCCCAGTCTACTCCATTTGTAGATGACCAGATATCATTAAGCCTATTTGTATCGTTCCACCCTCCGATAAGCCAAAGTTTGTTTTGGAAGACGCTTACGGCATGCCATCCCCGTATATCGAATGGCGCATTATCCGTTTCTAATGACCACGTTTTTCCGTCAGTTGATGACCAAATATCATTTTTAGTGCCAGTGGTGGATTGCCCTCCAATAAGCCACAGTTTATTCATAAATACGGTTACTGTGGCGGCTGTTCTTGGTGAGAACTCAGCAGATTGAATAACCTGTGTCCAAGCACGGCCATCGTTTGACCTCCAGACGTCATTCTTATATTCGTATTCAATTTGGCTGTTGTTGTAAAGGCGGCGTTCTGTACCACCGATCATCCATAGTTGATTTTCGAACTCAATAACGGAATGGCCAGTGCGGTTTGGCTGTTCGTCGGTACTTACTGTCAAAGGCTGGCTCGTTTCATTTCCAAATTGAAGCCAATATGTGGCAGGCCTGTTTAATGTGGCCGCTGTATCTGAAATATTTGAGATAACCACATTTTGCTGACCTAGGGCACAGAGGCTATAGTTATCGAGATTGCAATCGGGGTTGGAGCTGCGGGTTAGTGTAAGTCCTTGTAACTCCGGGGAGGCCTGAATCTCTGTACTATCCGGTTTGACCCAAGCATAAATCGGAGCGCCATCCAGATATTGGGTGTTGGCTTCAGCGTCAGGGCTAGGTAAGCGTCCAGTGGGTTCTGGTGTATTGTCTCCTGCGGATTGGTCACCGCCGCAGCCCGTGAGAAGTGCGGTTGCCAATCCCAACGTGGCGCAAATACTGCTGAACTTCATTCTATGCCCCCAAAGCATTTTTGAGTCTGTTTCGAGGGGGAGATTATCTCAAAACTCCTTATAAATAGGTAGCGCGCTAGGTCTGTGGCGTGGATTTGGCCGATCAACGGCTGGTATGCGCAGAAATACCCCGTTTGGGTGTATAATCAGCCCCATTTTTCACCCTATTCATGTGAGATGAAGCAATATGTCGCAAGAAATTAAGAAAGTCGTACTGGCCTATTCCGGTGGTCTGGATACCTCAATCATCGCTAAATGGCTGCAGGTGGAGTACAACTGCGAGGTTGTGACCTTTACTGCCGATATCGGGCAGGGCGAAGAGGTTGAACCTGCGCGCGCCAAGGCTGAGGCCATGGGCATCAAGGAGATCTATATCGAAGATCTGCGTGAAGAGTTCGCTCGCGACTATGTTTTCCCTATGTTCCGTGCTAACGCTATTTACGAAGGTGAGTACCTGTTGGGTACTTCGATTGCGCGCCCTTTGATTGCCAAGCGCTTGGTTGAGATTGCTCAGGCGACAGGTGCGGATGCCATCTCTCACGGTGCGACCGGTAAGGGTAACGACCAGGTTCGTTTTGAGCTGGGTGCCTACGCGTTGATGCCTGGTGTGCAGGTAATCGCGCCATGGCGTGAGTGGAGCTTAAGCTCGCGCGAGTCTCTGATGAAGTACGCTGAAGAGCACGGTATTGATATCGATTACAAAAAACAAAGCAAAAAATCGCCTTACTCGATGGATGCTAACTTGCTGCACATCTCTTATGAAGGTGATCAGTTGGAAAATCCATGGGCAGAGCCTGAAGAGGATATGTGGCGCTGGTCTGTATCTCCAGAGGCGGCACCGGATAAAGCAACCTATATTGAACTGCAATATCTGCAAGGCGATATCGTTGCCGTTGATGGCGTTGCTATGTCTCCTGCGCAAGTGATGGAGCATCTGAACAAGCTGGGTGGCGAAAACGGTATCGGCCGTGCAGACATCATGGAAAACCGTTACGTGGGCATGAAGTCTCGCGGTTGTTATGAAACGCCAGCGGGCACCATCATGCTGAAAGCGCACCGCGCAATTGAGTCAATCACGCTGGATCGTGAAGCGGCTCACCTGAAAGATTCTCTGATGCCTAAATATGCAGAGCTGATCTACAACGGTTACTGGTGGTCACCAGAGCGTCGTATGCTGCAAGAAGCCATTGATGCCTCTCAAGAGACTGTGAACGGTAAGGTTCGTCTGAAACTCTATAAAGGCAACGTGATTGTTGTTGGCCGTGATTCAGAGACTGATTCGTTGTTCGATGCCAACATCGCGACCTTCGAGGATGATGCTGGTGCATACGATCAGAAAGATGCTGCGGGTTTCATTAAGTTGAATGCGCTGCGTCTGCGTATTGCTGCTCGCAATCAAGGTAATCGATAAGTTTTAAAAGAAACGGTGCTTTACATTGGGCTCATAGTCCAGAGATGTGAGCCGGGGCGGAGTGCTGTTTTATTAACCTAGTTCAGGAATTTGAGAATGGAATATTTAAACGCAACCATTAAACACAAGGCCAACGTTTATCACGATGGTAAAGTGACTAGCCGTTCTATCGTAACGGCCGACGGTGAAATGAAATCTTTGGGCGTGATGTTGCCTGGCACTTACCGTTTCTCTACAGAAGCACCAGAGGTGATGGAAGTGACTCAAGGACGTTGTCGCGTAAAATTGGCGGATGAGCAGGATTGGTCTGATTACCAATCGGGTGAATCATTCAATGTGCCTGCCAACTCGCACTTTGAAATTGAAGTGGATGAGTTGCTTGATTACATTTGCCACTTTGGTTAATGTTTTTTCTATCGAAAAGCGGCGCCTCAGAGCGCCGTTTTTTTTGCCTGAATATTAATAGGGGAGAATTATTAAATGCGCATGCTTCACACTATGATTCGCGTGGGTAATCTAGATCGTTCAATTGAGTTTTATACAGACGTGCTGGGTATGAAACTGTTGCGCAAGAAGGATTATCCCGATGGCCGCTTCACTTTGGCGTTTGTTGGTTACGGAGAAGAGTCAGAAACAGCGGTTATTGAATTGACTCATAACTGGGATACGGAAACGTATGACCTGGGAAATGGTTATGGTCATGTCGCGTTGGGGGTAGACGATATCTATGCTGTTTGCAATGAGATTAAAGCGCGTGGCGGGAATGTGACACGCGAACCCGGACCAATGAAACATGGTACGAGCGTGATCGCTTTTGTAGAGGATCCTGATGGCTACAAAATAGAATTGATTGAAGGTCGTTGAATATAAGCTCTATTGCTACTTTCTTTTGGGATTGCCGCTTTCCAATACTTGGTTTCTTCATTTGAAAAGATGGCAATTGCCCTCTGAATTGTTAAAATTTCTGTGGTCTGAAAACAAATGCACTATAAAAAGTGTATGAATGGTGTGTTTTGCTTTTCCTGTCTACTCTATTGCTTGTGTTGCCTAGCTTCAGACCAGTTTTTCGCCTAAGCCGTTGTTTCCTTAAATAACCCTACTTGTAGTGAGTGCGAATATCCCCGCGTTTTGTGTGTCTCAAATTCTTATGTTTATACCCTGATCGCCGATAGATATTTATGTGCCTCATCGGGGGAGGCTAGGTATCCATTTGTAAACAATGGGTATTTGACTAGATGATTGTAGGGTTAGGCTGAATAAATGCGAAATGTGTTTAAACAAAGTCGTTTTAACGCTATTGCCTTAATAACCGTATCTCTTTTGCTTATGTGTGCTGATGCTTCGGCTAGGCAGCATGAGTTGGTCGTGTTGAACTGGGCTGACTATGTGGATCCAGACCTGGTTGAGCAGTTCGAGCATGACAATAACGTTAAAATAAAATGGATGTATTTTGAAGGGGATGATGCCAGAGATGCGATTTTGGTTAGTTCCCATGCGACAGGAATTGATATTGCGCTTGTAAATGATGTTAGTTTGTCGCTATACCAAGCCAGTGGCTGGTTAGCTCCAATTTCTGCAAAAGAAGTTCCTTCGCTAAAGTATATCGATCCTAAACGACTTGAAAACCTGGGGGATGCCTCGGGTTATTCCGTGCCCTATTTTTGGGGAACGTTGGGTATTGCTTATCGCAAAGATCTTTATCCCGTAGAGGTTACAAGTTGGCAGCAAATTTTGCAGCCAGATGAATCACTGCAAGGCAAGATTGTCATGATGTCATCGGCGCGCGATGTTATCGGCATGGCACTTAAGGCGTTAGGCTATTCCGCGAATAGTAATAACCCAAAAGAGCTTAAAGAAGCTGAAGCATTGCTACGCAAGCAGAAGCCATATGTATCTCGTTACAACTATATCGCTATTACAGAAGAGTCTACGCTGTTGAGTGGCGAAACGTGGATGTCGATGGCTTTCAATGGGGATGTGTTGACGCTCAATGAATATTCTAATGATATTCATTATGTAATACCCAAAGAGGGTGGCAATGTTTGGACCGATCACCTGGTGATAATGAACAAGTCCACTAATAAAGACCTGGCATATGAATTTGTCGATTTCTTGAATCAGCCTAAGAATGCGGCCAAGAATGCAGAGTTTGTCTATTTTGCTACGCCTAATGTAGAGGCATTAAAGCTTGTTTCAGACGAATATCGAAATAACAGGGTTATTTTTCCTACCAGTGACCAAGTTGAAACATCTGAAAGATATCAAAAGGTTTCTGCCAGAGTATCCAAGTTTAGAAATCGCGTGATGGCCGATTTATTGAAGTAGCGACGAGCAGATGAAGTTACAGAATAAACTGCTAGTACTTTTGTTGCCTGCTGTCATTATTCCCTTGATAGTGTTGGGGTCGGTTTCTTATTTCCAATTAAAGCGTTTTTCAATAGACCGAACCTTAAGTGAAGTACAGTTTACGCTCAATCAAGCGGTGTCTCGCGTAAAACATAGTGTTGAAGATATTGAGTCAAATGTAGATCTGTTTTCTAATTCACAGTTATTGCAAGAGTATCTTCTAATTGTTAATGAAGATACCCGCTACAGCTTGTTGCAGCCAAGTCTTTTAAGGCTTTTTGAGAGTTATCAAAGGGCATATCCCGAGTATATTGAAATTCAGTTATTGATGCCCGATGGGTATGAGGATACGCGCTCTACCATTGGTATTATTGGGAATGTCTCGGATGATGAAAGTCAGTCTGGCGTTTATGATTTTGTATTTGGCTCCCAAGAGGTTATTTCTTCTCGCGCAACCATTAACCCTGATGATGGTAGAAATATCCTGATGGTCTCGGAAAAAATATATGTTAAGGATCCCAGTA
>JBNKYV010000098.1:0-14949 GCA_050301075.1 Gammaproteobacteria bacterium | reverse complement strand
GTGCTTGACGGTGGCATCGGTGTATTCTGTGGTTCTGGTGGTGTTGAGCCTCAGTCTGAAACTAACTGGCGTTATGCTAACGAATCAGAAGTTGCACGTATTATCTTCGTTAACAAACTAGACCGTATGGGTGCTGATTTCTACCGCGTTGTAGATCAAGTTAAAAACGTTCTAGGCGCGACTCCTCTGGTTATGACTCTGCCTATCGGTATTGAAGATGACTTCGTAGGTGTAGTTAACCTGATGGATATGAAAGCATACATCTGGGATGACTCAGGCCAGCCAGAAAACTACGAAGTTGTAGATATCCCAGCTGAGTACCAAGAGAAAGCTGAAGAGTATCGTCATGCGATGGTTGAGACTGCTGTAGAGCAGGATGACGACCTGATGGAAGCATACTTGGAAGGTACTGAGCCGACTGAAGAGCAGCTGAAAGCATGTATCCGTAAAGGTACTATCGCTCTGGACTTCTTCCCAACTTACTGTGGTTCTTCATTCAAGAACAAAGGTGTTCAGTTGGTTCTGGATGCGGTTGTTGATTACCTGCCAAGCCCAACTGAAGTTGATCCTCAACCAGAAGTTGATCTTGAAGGTAACGAGACTGGTAAGAAAGCGATTGTTGATCCTGCTGGTCCTCTGCGCGCTCTGGCGTTCAAAATCATGGACGACCGTTTCGGTGCTCTGACCTTTATTCGTCTTTACTCTGGTACGTTGAAAAAAGGTGACACTGTTCTTAACACATTCACAGGCAAGACTGAGCGTATTGGCCGTATCGTAGAGATGCATGCTGATGAGCGTATCGAGCTGGACGGTGCACAAGCGGGTGACATCGTAGCTGTTGTTGGTATGAAGAACGTTCAAACTGGTCACACTCTGTGTGATCCTAAGAACCCTGCAACTCTGGAGCCTATGGTATTCCCTGAGCCTGTTATCTCTATCGCGATTGCGCCTAAAGATAAGGCTGCATCTGAGAAAATGGGTATTGCTATCGGTAAGATGGTTCAAGAAGATCCTTCTTTCCGCGTTGAAACTGACGAAGACTCTGGTGAGACCATCATCAAAGGTATGGGTGAGCTTCACCTGGATATCAAAGTAGACATCCTGAAGCGTACTCACGGCGTAGACGTAGTTGTGGGTAAACCTCAAGTAGCTTACCGTGAAACCATCACTCAACGTGTTGAAGATAGCTACACTCATAAGAAACAATCAGGTGGTTCTGGTCAGTTCGCTAAGATCGACTACGTTGTAGAGCCTGGTGAGCCAAACAGTGGTTTTGAATTCGAGTCTAAAGTTACCGGTGGTAACGTTCCTCGTGAGTTCTGGCCTGCTGTTCAAAAAGGTTTTGCCGACAGCATGGTTAAAGGTGTAATGGCAGGCTTCCCTTGCTTGGACGTTAAAGTGACTCTGATGGACGGTGGTTTCCACGCGGTTGACTCTTCTGCAATCGCATACGAGATTGCTGCTAAAGCTGCTTACCGTCAAACTCTGCCAAAAGCAGGTCCACAGTTGCTTGAGCCAATCATGAAAGTTGATGTGTTCACTCCTGAAGATCACGTGGGTGATGTAATCGGTGACTTGAACCGTCGTCGCGGCATGATCCAAGGTCAAGAATCTGGTCCTACTGGTGTTCGCATCAAAGGTGAGGTTCCTCTGTCCGAAATGTTCGGTTACATCGGTGATCTGCGTACCATGACTTCTGGTCGTGGTCAGTTCTCTATGGAGTTCGCACACTACTCTGCGTGTCCTAAGAACGTTGCTGATGATGTAATCGCGGAAGTAAAAGAGCGCGAAGCTAAGAAGTAATAGCTGAAAGCGTTTCAAATGGCTAGCGAACCGAGTTCGCTAGCCAGCTAAAAGGCCGCTACCATTTGGTAGCGGCCTTTTTACGTTTAGCGGGGCTGCTTTTTTATAGGGATATGTGACTTTGTCACAGTTTTAAATGGAAATATTGGTTATGGTTCGAGTGTTTCTATGTTCACGGCGTTTAGTAGAGTTAGCGCCATAGCCTGTGCTTTGGGTGAGTGAATTAGAAGCAATTCTGACATGATTATAATAAAAAGTTATTAATATAATTTCTGTTAAATCAATGTATTAAGTGCCTTCTATTAGGTGTCGCCAAATAAAGACGCGATTGTTTGTACGGGTACTGGCGTGTTACAATTGGTTAACATTCTTGGGGTCGGTTAATCTGTTTTTATGCGGCTCCTCGTGCGTCCCCGTTATGGATGACCGGGGTCAATTGAGTATGGATCGCCGCATATCACTCCATGGATGGGCAGTGAAGCAGCCAGGATTTAGGTGCTTTGGTCTTTTTTGCCAACTATCTCGGCGAAGTCAGATACAAAGCATGTTGTGTGAAGTATGGCTTGCTTTAATTCCGATTCAATTCGAAAAACATGCCTTCAGCTTGCAGGTGAAGGTAATCCCTTACTCCTGTTAGTATTCATACAGATTTCTCTTCTGTTCTTTTTGTACTCCTCTAATGTTCGTGCCGAGTTCGCTCTTAATTTCGAGCCCGTTGCGGACAAATACCAGCCTCTTGGAACTCACTGGGGGATTGGGCCTCCGACCGATTACTGGATTTATCGTGATCAATGGGATGATAACGGCACACCCGATTATCTTTACGACGATAAGATTTCTAGATGGGATGATCGTTATACCCGTTGGGTGGATTATTCGAACATTTCCTTGGGGGAAGCAGGTGGACGCCTTTACGGCCAGAGCCCGTTTTTGATTCAGCGTTGGGCTGGGGGGTATGAAACTCCGGAGCTAGTGACTGATGAAAGTAACGGCAAGCAGTATTGGCACGTACTGGTTGTTGACCCGTTTAATGATTTCAAGCAAGAAGTATTTATAGAAGCCGTTTATGGCGTGAAGTACGGCGAGAGAACGGATGGGACCTTGGGAATTAACCATTCTCATCCAATCGTCACCAACGATAAAGTGTATGGCTACTACGATATGCCGGGCTCTGCATCGGGTGGCGGGACTAATGACTATGAATTGGTCGGTGGTAGTCAGTACGCAGGCGGTAACCAGAGCCGTATTTTTTCTGATGCCGCTGGTAACGGTTCTGCTGATCCGCGCAAAGTAATTGTTCGTCAGGTGTTTGATGATGGTGAGATGAAGCAGGAGTATCTGAAAGAGCAATATGATAAGAAGCCACTGATTACACAAAAGGTAAAGAACTCAGAGCTGGACATGTATTTCGAGATCGATATGCGATCACTTGATTACGTATCTGAGCAGTTAACTCCGGGAACTGTGGTAAATAAAATTGCTTTGTTGGGTAATTCCGCTCCAGGGGAGACTGGTAACTTTGATGCGAGCGAGGCAAGATTCATTGATAAAGTGAACGTAACTGGGGGTAAGTTTATTTATGTCGAGCCGCCTCCAGGTATGTATTCGCAGGATACAGGGACAGCTAACGGGGCTAATGGAACCTACCAGTACGCCTCTGGTGAATATGATCAATATAGCATTCAGTGGGCGTATTATTTAGATCCAGCAACCTTTACTGGCACCACCATTCAAGTGCCTGATACCAGTACACCGGACCCTAACGATACAACGTCACTCGTGATGAATGGTGTTTCTCTGGAAGATAGGTTGGATATCAAAGGCAACGGCTGGGAATTCCAAGGCTGGGGGGCTGACACTTGGTGGATCCAGAAAACCAATGAAGAACCTACCTATGGGACTTCTCAGGATATTACGCCTATCGTAAATCCATGGAGCTATAGTCAACCGGATTTCTGTAGTTATGGTCCTTGTTGATTGAGGGTAAGTAAGCGCGATTGTATTAGGAAGGGCTGATACCGGAAGGTGTCAGCCTTTTTGCTTTTTGAGGCGGTTAAATAGACGTCTGGTTTCCTCGCATTTTGCTAGCGATATGAATTCACTTAATCCTGTGTGCAGGGTTAAGTAGGGTGAGTTTAAGCCGAGATAATAAGAAGAGTCATGTTGCTTTTAGAGGGCTAACTGGCCCGACTAGTGCTGCCATAGTTAAGGGTGGTTTCTTCTATACGCGGGTGCCATTAGGTTATTTGGGGGCGTATCTTTGATGCAAAACAGCCAGCAAAATTATACGGTTCTCTTTGCGGATATTACTGGTAGTACTGCTTTGTACGACAAATTTGGCGACAATCATGCCAATGCCATTATTAATAAGGCTTTGTCTATGATGATCGATACCGCCAAAAAACATGGTGGTTCACTCATTAAAACAATTGGTGACGAGGTTATGTGCCATTTTCCCAGTTGCGATAGTGCTGTTGATGCTGCCTGTGAAATTAACGAATTATTTGATTACACCCCTCCTTCCAATGAGGTACCACTAACGGCAAAAATAGGCCTCCACTACGGACCTGCATTGTTGAAAGAGGATGGTGATCTGTTTGGGGATATGGTTAATGTTGCGGCTCGAATGACGGGTATTGCGCAAGCGCGCCAGATCATTACGACATCGGATGTGGTTAATCATTTATGTGAGGCCTCGCAACTGAAATGCCGTGAGTTTGATCGCGCGATAGTGAAGGGTAAGTCTGAACCCTTGGTTATCTATGAGGTTGTGTGGGAGCCCCAGGATGTGACTACTCTGAGCCCTAGAGTTGTTCAACCTCAATCAACAGAAGTCCCTGTTGTACTGGACATTCAATATGGTGATAGGCGCTTTACTGTGACCGATAGTAGTAGTCCTCTACTGATTGGGCGTGGTGATCAGTGCCATTTGGTTGTGCCATCTTCCTTAGCATCGCGTAACCATGCCACCGTTCAATTTAGTCGCGGGAAATTTATTCTTTCTGATCAGAGTACAAATGGAACTTATGTTCAGTTGCAAAGTGGTAAACAATTTTATTTACGACGCGAGCAGTTTCCTGTTTCAGAAAGCGGAATGATTAGTTTGGGAGAAAACTTTTCTGAGGGAAATTCTCACGTGATCTATTTTCGTTTGTCCGGGACTGTTTAGCTTCCTGTTCCAAGTTTGATGCGCTCTATGAGCATGGAAAGAGATTTAACCCCTTCAGGAATCCCATCTAAGCTTCCTGATTTTATGTCGGCTTCCAGTTTTGCAGATAATTCCGTTAGGGTAGGGTAACCGAAGCTAGTGCCAGAGCCTTTTAGATCATGCAGTGCTTGGCGCAATTCTTCCCAGTTTTTATTCTCTAATTGTGTTTCTATTCGCTCCATTCGTTTGGATAGCCCGTTAACGAAATTTATCACTAAAAACATAAAGTCTTCGTCATCATCATCAAGCTCTGGCACGATAGGGGAATCTTCTCTTGTCCCACTCGCTGGTAAATATTGAGCCAAAATGGCAAAAAACGTTGGCCACTCTATCGGCTTAGATAGAAAGTTTGTACTGCCAGCTGCACGGCATTTTTCTTTGTCTTGTGCCGTTGCATTAGCGGTAAGAGCTACGATGGGAGTTGAGCATCCCTGTTTTCGTAGCCGTTGGGTGCTTTCTATCCCATCCATTACCGGCATTTGCATATCCATTAGAATGAGATCGTAATGGTTAACCATGCCTAGTTTGAGCGCAATCTCTCCGTTGTCGGCGATATCAGTAACGGCGCCAGTTTTTGCAATGTAGTGCGAAATGAGGCGTTGGTTATCTAGGGTGTCTTCAGCCAAAAGAATGCGTCCTTTCAGCTTGGGGATGCTGGGTTTGCTAGTCGATGATGTTTTCTTGATAACTTCAGAAATGTCATTATCAAATTGTTGTGCGTATAAGTCTCCAGTGGCGACGGTAACGGTGAAATCGCTGCCAATACCTTCTCTGCTTGAAACGGCAATGCCGCCTCCCAGTAGCTCTGATAATTGTTTGGAAATACAAAGTCCCAAACCAGAGCCACCATATTTACGGGTCGTTGATTGGTCGGCTTGCGTAAACGGTGTAAATAATCTGTCCATTTGTTCTGGAGAGATGCCGATACCCGTGTCCTTAATTGTGAACTGAATTTTTTGATCACCTTTAAAGCAGGTTACGCCAATGGTGACACTTCCTTTTTGTGTGAATTTGATAGCGTTATTGCCAAGATTTAAAAGAATTTGCTTTATACGTGTTGGGTCACTGACAATTTTCTTGGGTAGCGGAAAGCTGTAATCAACTTTTAGTTCGAGTCCCTTTTCCTGGGCCTGTATGGCAAGTAATGATTTAACATCATGAATAAGTTCAAACAACGAGAAGTCGATCTTTTCTATTTCCAGTTTTCCTGATTCAATTTTTGCGAGGTCAAGAATTTCATTAATAACAAGAAGGAGGTGTTTGCCATTCTTTATGATGAGTGACGTGGCATCCAAACGGTCTTTCTCGTTCATGGATAGTTCGAGCATGGTTTCGGCAAAGCCAATGATGGCTGTGAGAGGTGTTCGAATCTCATGCGACATATTTGCCAGAAACTGACTTTTAGCCTCATTGGCTTTTTCTGCTGTGAGACGTTGTTGTTGTGCGAGTTCGTTTTCGAGTTTTTGTTTGGTGACATCACGTGCGACGATATAGATTTGCTCATCGGCGTAACTGGCAATGCTGCAAGATAACCAGCGATATTCTCCGCTTCTTTTGTTAAAGCGAAATTCATGGGTGAGCCGTTTATTGCTTTGCTTGAGGGCTTCAATAACACCCAGAAATGTCAGGCGATCTTTTTGATATATCAGATCATAAATGGAGTAGTGAGAAAGTCTCTGCTCTTGGTAACCTAGTGTTTCCGTCCATGCTGAGTTGAATTGTCTAAAGCGACCTTGAAAGTCGATAATTGCCATTAAATCCAATGAGAGTTCAAAAAAACGATCTCGTTCAAGAAGAGTGCGCTGAAGCTCCAGTGTTAATAAGGCCTGCGAAGCCAGGGGGGCAAAGTGCTGGGCTTTTTTAACCTGGGTAGGACCAAAATGACGTTTTTCCGGATGCGTACAAATTAATATGGTTTTATTGGAGCCACCTGCTAAGGGGATATGAAGGGCTGATCCTACATTTTTTCGAACTCTTGATGGTTGGTCTTGCCATTCAGGGATAATGCTAACGTCGAAGGCGGCAATAGGTTTGCCACTCAGAACCTTGTTGAAGAGTTTTCCTGTTTCCCAAACCGTATGTTGTAGTTTTGACGTACTGGAGGCCAGTGGGATGAGGGCATTGTCATTATTCTGTTGAAGTATGATTGCTTCATCAAATCGATGATGGTGCGTAGTACATCCGCCAACGACTGAAAAAGATCTCCGGATCTCTGTACTGAATTAATTGCACGCACACCTTCAAGAAGCGCTTCCGCTTCTACGCGCATGTTGTGTTCATGTTGGCGTGCGCGCTCTAGGTTTAAGAGCGCTTCAAGGAGTTGCTCTGACGTGGCTTCTGTCATATATCCTATCTAAAAACTACTTGCAGAACATCAGCGATGAAATCATCAGGTTGCCGTGACGATTTTCCCCACCAATGAAGCAGCCTTGCTCGCCGAAGGTGAAGCTGCCAATTAAAGGTGTCTGTGGCAGAGCTTCTCGCATATCGTCGACGGCTTCATTGATACGTTCGTCAACTGTGAGCATGCAGCCTGCGCAATAGATGATTATTGCACCAGCAACTTTATCTGCTGACAATGAGTGTGTCTCTAACGTAGACCCTATGACGCGGCCGGCACGTGAAACGAGGCTCTCTACCGTGCCCGTCATTAAAAACACTCTTTCACCTACTTTAATATTGCTAAAGAGTGTTATCTCGCCTTTATTGGTCACCGAGTCAGGGTGGGAGAGTTGAAAGTAGGGGACACCACCAATTTCACCAGCGATTCGACCGAGTGGCGTGAGGGTGCTAATGCCCAGAATGTTTCCGCCGTTTTCAATGGCATTTTTGATCAGGCCGTCTGTCCATTCGTTATATACCTCTGCAGCAGGGCGTTCATCTATTTCAATTAATACTCTGCCATCTACCTTTGTAGCGATGCCAGAGATACTGGTAGGCTCATAGCCACTATGAAAGGCGAATAAAAGCTCTGTCGATGGAATGAAGACACTGACAACAACGGCTTCGCTGTAGATATTCTCATTTGCTAATTGTTGCCACTGTCCACTCACATCATTATCTGCCGAGCTACCGCCCATCACGGGAACATCGGAGCCGAGCAGGTCTTCTATGCCGGATATAATCTGTTCTTCGCTCCCCGGCATTGCTGTCATAAATACCATGGCGGGAATTTCGCCTAAACAATCGGCGTTCTCAAGTGCCTGTTGAATGGCTTGTTGTGCGGAAAATGATGGATCGCCCTTTATAACGGCGCCCCCTACACCGTATGCCCCGTCAGGGTCGCTAATACCAAACAGCGCCAGGCCAAACCCCTCGTGATTATGATACCCCTGTTCTGTAATGACGCCTCTACAGGAGGTGCCACCATGTAAAGGTATCCCTGGGGCCAGTTGTTTTAGTTCAGTTAGGATTTCATTTAGGTCATAGTTAACTGAACAATGCAGCATTAGATAGTCTGGCATGCAATCAAGCTGCGACTTTAAGTTTTCGTATGCTTCTACAACCGCCTGAGTGCCATTACGTGTACTAAAGCCCGTTGCGATTTTCAAAATATATCTCCCCCCACGAGTTATTTTTTGTAAAGATATACTATCGCCAGTTTAAATAAATAATCATCTTTTTAAGCGGCTAAATCCCGATAAAATTTAGCGGATATTTAATATGTTAATTCGCTAATGTCCTGTTGTTTGAAGTAAATTTTTCTAAATTCAGTGTTACGTTGTTATAAGCCTCTCTCGCTTGTGACTGGTTGGCTAAAGTTTTTTGCTCAAGCTATCGCTAAGTAAATATGAATCAACTTCGGTAATTTGAAGGAGTTTCCCTTGTGCGCGTATAAAACCTTACGCCTTATTCTTTATATATCAAATAGTTATTTTTATTCTGATAAATAACGTTAAAGAAAAAGCGGGAAAGTGTCGTTAATTTTTGTGACTTGTATCACATGTATGGCAATAAACCATACATAGATTACTGTTTTTGATAAAGGCAACCCGGTTTGAAAATTCCGGGGCGCAAAGTGTCCGGCCTACGGAAATATTTCTAAGGTAGCGGCACTGCCGGAACAGATACTGGCCGAAATATCCCAAGGCCAAGCATATCGTATGTTCCTCTATTTTTACGACAAGCAGAGATGATTTGTCGTATTACTTTATTGTTGTCTTATGGATGAGCGCTTTGAGTTTGTATTCATACTGAGGCTGTAGAATGAGCTATCCATACGCACTGGTAATTGATGAGTCTGCACCCATTAGAAAGCTTGTTAGTAATACACTTAAATTTGATGCGCAGATAGGTCATGTGATTTCGGCAGAAACACCTGTGCAGGCACTTGATATGATGGCAAGCAGGGCAGGAGATTTGCTGTGTGTTGTGAGCGATATTGATACAAAAGACATGCCCGTGCCTGAATTTATTCAACAGTTGAATAAAACACAAACAGAGCCAACAACACCTATCTTTCTGTTAACAGATGATATGGGGAAACGCCTTTCCAGCGACATGCTTCACTTAAATCCAACAGCGGTACTTAAAAAACCGTTTAAGCCTCATCAGTTGATGGGATTGATTGATGCGTACGTGGGGGAAAATGATAGACGCAGGGCTAAGCGCATCATGCCGATTGATAGTTGTGATGTGAATTTTGAGAGCGGAGGGCGACAGCAGTTTTATAGCGCTGAAGTGATAAATATATCTGATAATGGAATTCTGCTTGAGTGTCCGTTGGGTATTCAGCGCCATTGTGGTGTGTATGACATTGTGAGATTAACACTACATGTGATTAGCGGTATGTCTATTAGTTTGGGTGGCGATGTGGTACGTATGGAGGCATACCGACACGGCAGTGAAAAATTTGGATACGCTGTTAAGGTCGCGATTAACTTTTGTACGATGGAAGAGCGCTTTCGTGATGCATTAAACAAATACATCCTTCTTCACAATGATGAGGAAGAGAGGGGATCTCATTAACGTATTTGTCTAGGTTATTCCAACGCTTCTTGTAGATAATTTTTTAAGACGGTATAGAACTCTTCTTGTTCGATGGGTTTTGCCACGAAGCCATCGCTACCTGCTTCTTTACAAGCCTCTTTGTCTTCTCGTGTGGCATTGGCCGTTAGTGCTACGATTGGTACCTGGTTACCTAGCTTTCTTAATTGTGTTGTTGCTTCAACACCGCTCATTTCGGGCATCTGCATATCCATCAGGATCAGATCAAAGTCATTATTCTGGGCCATGTCTACGGCAACTTTGCCATTCTCAGCGATTGATACGCTGGCCCCCGTTTTCTTAATAAAGTAGCTGATTAGGGCCTGATTATCTTCGTTATCTTCGGCTAAGAGTATATGGCCATTGAGTTTGTACTGAATTTTCAAAACTACCACCTCGATTTATCAATTCTTTTTATATCCGAAGTTTATTAGGTTTTTGTGCAAAAAATTCTTTATACATAGTTACTTGCCGTTAGCAAATTCCGGTGTGGAATCGCTCTAATCGATAATATAAATAGCGGCTCTGTAAAGATGTACTTTAGAGACTACTAATTGAGTTTATGTAGATTTAACCTTTATTTGCATTGTTATTCACACTCAAAAAGTCCTTATCACCCAAAAACCGCCTGATTTTGCCTCCGTTTTTGTTTTGGCACGCTAATTGTATTGCATTGTTAAAGACTATCTATGTAACGGAGCTAAGCTCATATGAAATCGGCATTGAGCAACCAAAGTGAAGGCGTATTGGGCGATTCCCCGGCTGATTATATTCACCAAGTAAATTCTTTAGGGGTTATTCGCTACCTTAACCTCCTGATTATCGCCTGCCAGCAATATCGTGGTGCAGGAGTTGCACTATTAGGGGGCGATAATGCCTTCTTTGACCGCATCAATCTATTGCATAAGCAGATTGAGTGGCATATGCGGCATATAACTGCGCTTAACGAGCAGTACCATTATGTGATTAATCGAGATGACTGGGGTCGAATCGTTTCTCAGTGGAAAGAGCTGAAAACAACGAGTGATTCATGTTCAGTTCTAGAGTATTTTGACCTTCACAGCCAGTTTATTGGTCGCCTGATTGGGCTTATATGGAGTATCTCAATGGATGCCCATTACTACTTGAAAGTCCCCAAGGAGAGTAGAAGTCAAAAGACATATATTGATGGACAAAATAGGGAGCACCATATTCTAATTGAGGTAACGATGCGTTTAATGCCTAGTCTGGTTGAGATTATTGCGCGCATCAGGGGGATGAGCACCCATGTCGCAGTGCTTCGGGCATGTGATACTGAGCATTTGGCAATATTGACCCGTTTGTTGCAACAGCTTAATGCGGAGCGTGACAAACTGACCTCTTCAACGCGTTCGCTATCGTATGATACGTTGATTCGTATGCCTGTCTTGGCTGAGATTTTGCTCTATGACCATAAGCTGGACCAGTTACAGCAAATATTAAAGCGGGATGTGATGAAATCTGGTGAGGTGGCCTTAGAGAGTCAGAGTCTGTTTGATTTCTCAACCTCGGTCATTGATGTGTATTGCAAAGTGATGGAAGAGGGGATTCATTACTTTCAGGTTGTATTGGATAACATGCTATCGGTAGACAAGCTCTTCTCAGACTCTTATATTGATAATAACAATCACTTTAATCATTCAATGTCTGTTGGATAATAAACGTTTGAGGATGGGATGAGCGATATTGATTATGGACCTCTTGCTGCTTTGTTAGGCACTTGGCAGGGAGATAAAGGTGTAGATATAGCACCTGAGCCGGATGGAACTGAAACGAACCCCTATTTTGAAACAATCACAGTGACCGAGGCCGGAGATGTAACCAATGCAGAGTCCCAGCAGTTGGTTTGTGTTCACTACCGACAACTTGTGACAAAGAAAGCCAATGGCGAGGTGTTTCATGATCAAACAGGCTATTGGATGTGGGATGCCAGTAGTGGTTTAGTCATGCATGCGTTTTCGATTCCCCGAGGTGTTACCGTTTTAGCAGGGGGAACCTATTCAAACGCTAGTGATTCGACCATATTCAAATTGTCAGCCAGCCAAGACAAAGCAGATTTCACAATTACCGAATCACCATTCATGCGCGAGAGCGCCAGTACCCGAACATTCTCGCAGCATGTGGAAGTTACGGGTAATAAAATGAGCTACGCTCAAGAGATGTTATTGGATATTTATGGCAGAGAGTTTCTACATACGGATAAAAACGAACTGCTGCGCCAATAATTTTCTGCTTAGTGCTATTGCCTGCTTGTGTTAGTTGCTTCGGCAGTATCTGTCATGTTTTCTATCGCTTCTAACTCAGCATCATCGACCATATCAGTCTCTTCAGGTGGGATACCGCCTTCAGGTTGCTCTGGGTTATGGGCAACGTAAAGTGTATGGCACGCCTCGGTTAGATTGCGGGTGATGTTGTAGGCGTAGGTACTATCATTGATTAACGAGGTACCCATGAGTGGGTTAATGGCGTTAGTCCGGATTAGTACTTCAATGGTTCGATTGATCTCTTCATAGCTGTCTTGAATCTGTTTGCTCAACTCTTGTAGAAGATGTTCATGCTCTTCGGGTGATTTTGCACGGGCAATTTTATCGATGACCTTGATGGAGCAGGCAACCAGTTCACGGATAGCGTCGTAGCCGTGGCGGATATCGTTGTTGGGAGAGTTCGCATATTTTGATACGTTGTTATACATGTGTTTGGTATCTTTAACCGCATTTACAATATTTTTATTTGCATCCCTTAGCCAGTAAAAATCACCCGCTTCAGAATCCTGTGAGTGGACTGCAGAGACGCTGATGAACTGAATAATGGCGCTAAAAATGCTTTTAATGTGCAGTTCGTATTTCTCATCTAGATCAATATCAGAGAATTGTCGGTTATCGCTCACCAGTTGTCGTAAGTCTGTTCGCCCCCTGATATGTTTGCGTTTCAGGCCTATGCCGGCTGAGACGATTTTTAGCGACTTGTTCAACAGGCGCATGGTCTCTTTACGGACTGCATTTACAGCTGCGCTAGGGTAGAGCGAAGAGGCTTTATCGAGATACTTGGGTTTGTCGATTGGCTCGGCTTGGGTCGGCAGTATTTTGGCCAGGAACTTAACCAGATGATTCACAAATGGCAGCATAACGATAATGCCGATCAGGTTAAACACGGTATGGAAGACGGCCAGTTTTAGCGAATAATCTTCATAGGGAATGCCGACCGATGCTGAAATGACATCAACAGCCCAAATGAACTGTTGTATTAACAAGATGGCGATGAGCGCAGTAACCAGGTTGAATATCAAGTGCGCACCAGCTAGCCGCTTACCTTGCGTGTTAGCACTCATGGCACCGATGATGGCTGTGATGGTTGTACCGATGTTGGCGCCAATAGCGAGCGCCAAAGAGTTCTCATAACTGATCTGGCCAGCAGAAAGTGCGGTGATAATCAGTACCATGGTGGCATGGCTCGATTGCATAATAACCGTTGCGGCAATGCCTAATGCCGTGTAGATCATTAAGCCACTAAACCCTGATACTGCAAACTGTGCCAAATCTATGGTGTCTTTGAAGGTATCAAAACCCTCTTTCATGTAGTGAATGCCAAGAAACAGAAAACCAAGGCCCGCCAGTATTGAACCAATACCTTTTAGTTTGCTTGAGTTCTGAAAAGAGAGAATGCAACCAAACACTAGCATCGGCATGGCATAAGCGGAGATTTTTACTTTCAAGCCAAAACCAGCGATGATCCAGGCGCCAGTTGTGGTGCCCAAGTTGGCACCGAATATAATGCCTATTCCCGCAGCCAGACCGATCAAACCCGCACTGAGAAATGAGATTGTAATCACCGAGACCAGGGAGCTGGACTGCATGATGGTGGTGGCGATGATGCCAAAGCTTAAGCTTTTGGGGAGTGTGTCTGTTGAGCTTTGTAATATACGTTGCAGAATGCCGCCGGAAAAAGTATTAAAGCCACTCTCCAGTGCGAACATGCCGAAGAGAAAGATCGCCACACCTGCGGATATAACTTTAAACTCAGGGCTAATCCAAAATCCATAGCCTAATATAAATAGAATCGCGGGTAGCAGAAGTTTATTTGTCATACTGAGCTAAGCAACCATTCCTCAAACTTAACGAATAACCATTTTTCATTAGCGTATGTTCGGGCAGGGCGTGCGCCGGCAAATATACACCTTGGCGTGCTAGGCGTCTTTTGGATCTGGGGCATTAATATATTTACCGGATTCTCAGGGAGCCTCCGTGCGCCTGCCGAGTAGAAGGTTTATTGTTTTAATAAAGTGGCTATGAAATGCAATATAAACCGCATCATATCTCCGCCCTATATTAGGGCAACCTTCTATATATACATTTGGCAGATTATGGAAAAACTTGAGTAATAAACCTCGGAAATGTTAACCGCGTCAGAAAGTGAAGGCGATTCTTCAGTGAGGCGAGAGGTTATTTACCGTTGCGTTCGGCGTAGACTTCCCAGTAGTAGGGGCCATAGTCGATAAAAACTTCATCTCCTGGCTTGATGGTTCTGATGGCTTCTATGCGGGCTTTCTTCCAACGTGTAGAGCAGACAATACGACCATTAGGGCGATTGCTGTGATTGATATAGCGAGTGTGGTTGGCTAATGGGCCTTCGCCAACGATGTTATGGTCTTTACATACCCAGAGAACATAATCGGAATCAACATAAGGTTCCTCGTTCACCTCGTCGTCGGTGACGATTTCGCCAGTATATTCGCCGATGGTATCGCCAGCGCGGATTGTGACGCGGGAGAAGAGCCCTTTACCAGCTTGCTCAACTGTTGAAGGAAGTACATCGAAATGTGTGCTTTGCCATCTGTTTTTAGATTTCATCGCTACGATTCGTTACGTTGTGATTTGATATACATTATCTTAAAGAAATAGTATGAATGCAAAGTTACGCGTATTTAGCGAGTTCTT
>JBNKYV010000097.1:0-2355 GCA_050301075.1 Gammaproteobacteria bacterium | reverse complement strand
CTAGAAGAGCGCACTGAGGCGCTGGCCGGCTGGTGCGAAGGGTTCCTTTACGGTTTAAGCCTGGGGGGGATCAAAGACTTCGACGGTTTCTCCGAGCAGGTGCAGGAGTTCTGCAAAGACCTGGTGGAAATCTCTAACATCGCTCATGAAGAGAGTGATGATAACGATAGCGAAAACGCCTTTTTCGAAATTACCGAATACGTGCGCATGGGGGCTATGATGGTCCATGATGAGCTGGGCGGCATTTCGCCACAGCCACCAGGCCCTGGCGGCGAACAAAAAATTACATTCCATTAATAACAGCGACTTATCCTTCTTTATATGAAAGAGATCGAGTTTAGTAAACGCCGCACTCGCTTAATGCAGCAGATGGGGAGCGACAGTATTGCGATACTGCCCGCCGCGCCTGCGCAAACCCGTAACCGCGATGTAGAGCACGTCTACCGACCGGATAGCGATTTCACCTATCTCACCAATTTCCCCGAGCCAGAGGCGATTGCCGTATTGATCCCCGGGCGCAAGCAGGGGCAGTTCGTGATCTTTTGTCGTGAGCGTGATCCGGAGATGGAGACCTGGAACGGACGCCGCGCCGGTCTTGAGGGGGCGATGGAGAAATACGGTGCCGATGATGCCTTTCCTATCACCGATGTGGACGACATTCTGCCCGGTTTGATGGAGAACAAAGAGCGCGTGTTCTACTCCATGGGCACTCATCCCGATCTTGATCACCATATGATCGAATGGCTCAAGCGCGTGCGCAGCAAGGCGCGGGCCGGGGTGCAGGCGCCGGGTGAATTTGTCAGCCTCGATCATCTGTTGCATGAGATGCGTCTGATTAAAAGCACCGCAGAGATTCAGGCAATGAAAAAAGCGGCCAAGATCTCAGCCGAGGCGCATTGTCGTGCCATGCAGATATGCGCGCCGGGCAAGATGGAGTATCAGGTCGAAGCCTCGATCATTCACCACTTTATGGATAACGGCTGTCGTCATGCCGCCTATCCCTCTATCGTGGGTGGTGGTGATAACGGCTGTATTCTTCATTACACCGAAAACGAATCCGAGTTGAAGGATGGCGACCTGCTGCTGATCGATGCCGGTGCAGAATATGATGGTTATGCCGCAGATATCACGCGTACCTTCCCGGTCAATGGCAAGTTTTCGCCTGCGCAAAGGGCTCTGTACGAGGTTGTGTTGGACGCGCAGTACGCAGCAATCGAAAAGGTGCAGCCCGGTAATCACTGGAATGAACCGCACGAAGCCGCAGTAAAGGTGCTGACCAAAGGGTTAATCAAACTGGGTTTGATGAAAGGCGCGCCCGCGCAGCTGATAAAGACCGAGGCCTATCGCCGTTTTTATATGCACCGTACCGGTCATTGGCTGGGCATGGACGTACACGATGTAGGGGATTACAAAGTCGATGGAGAATGGCGTATCCTTGAGCCAGGCATGGTGCTGACCATCGAGCCTGGTTTGTATGTCGCTGACGGTACCAAAGGTGTTGCCAAGAAGTGGTGGGGCATTGGCATTCGTATCGAAGATGATGTGCGCGTCACCCAAAATGGTTATGAGGTATTAACCAGCGGTGTACCTAAAGACGTGGATGAGATTGAAGCATTGATGGCGGCAGGCAAAGCACCCGTAAAGAAAAAGGCTGCACGTAAGAAAGCGGCCAGCAAGAAAATAAGCAGCAAGAAAACGAGTAAAAAGAGTAACAGGCAGCGTAGCCTGTTATAGAAAAAGAGCGAAATAAAATTCAATGACAACAGACTACGACATCGTCATCGTCGGTGGCGGCATGGTGGGCGCCACTATGGCTTATGCATTAAGCCCGCTGCCACTGCGCATCGCTGTTGTTGAGGCTGTTCCATTCAAATCGGCCAGTCAGCCCAGTTATGATGATCGCGCCATTGCCCTGGCCTATGGCTCTGCCAAAGTGTTTGAAACGATGGGGCTGTGGGGTGAGCTGGCAGACAGGGTCAGTCCGATCAAAAAGATTCACGTTTCAGATCGTGGTCACTTTGGTGTGACACGTATCGATAGCACTGCAGAACGTGTACCGGCGCTGGGCTATGTGGTGGAGAATCGTGTTGTCGGCGCTGTGTTGGGTGATGCGCTGCCGCAACTGGATAACGTTGAGTTGATTTGCCCTGCCACGGTGACGTCAGTTGAGCTGACCAATCATCATGCTTCACTTAACATCGAACGCGAAGGGCTGATTTCCGAAATTAGTGCCAAGCTGGTGATTGCTGCAGACGGCGGCAATTCAGTGGTGCGCAATCTGTTGGAAATGCCTACCCGCACCTGGGATTATGGCCAAACGGCTGTTATCGCCAATGTTTCACCCAGTCGCCACCA
>JBNKYV010000096.1:0-7525 GCA_050301075.1 Gammaproteobacteria bacterium | reverse complement strand
GCTATGGAAAAGGTTAATCAAACGTCTACACAACACGTTATTCCCGTTCACGAATTACAAATCCAGCTACTAAAAGCAGTCACAACATCAGAGACACAGAACTCGACAACCGAGACAATACTCACTATCGATAAAAAATTTGACGCTCTACAAAAAGCATTTGTGCACTCGCCTGATTTGCTTTTACAGATCGTTAAGATACGCGAGCTTTGGTTAACCGCAAAACTTCAAAGAGAAAACGAAACACAAACAACGCTCAACACGACGCAGAGTAATGCAGCGTTTAATCAAGCCGTCAATCATATTGTCACTATGCTTGATAACCTCAACAGCGCTTTACAAAAACAGATCAACCTTCAGAACCAGGAAGTTGGTCAATTAAAAAACAATGGCATATATCTCGCTATCATTGGACTATTACTGGCGCTGCTTTCTGGTTTCGGCACAAGCCTGCTCCTCACGCGCGAACAAGTACAACTGGAAGAAAAGGCTTATCTGGATGGACTTACTGGCACCTATAACAGACGCGCGCTAGACCAGCGACTTGAGAAAGAGGTGCGCAAACATAATAGTTATCCAGAACGAATATTTTCTCTTATTATTTTTGACGTTGATCACTTCAAAAGAATCAACGACACGCACGGTCATCAAGTTGGCGATGACGTATTATGCAAAATAGTTGAAACGGCAAAAGCACAAATTCGCACTGATGATTTTATGTCTCGCTTTGGTGGCGAAGAGTTTGCCATTATTTTGCCGGGTGCCCCCAAACAACAAACCTATATGCTGGCGGAACGCATCCGAAAAACCATTGAAAAAACACGCATCGAAATTTCAAGGGAAAACGTTCTAATTAAAGTCACCATTAGCGCCGGCATCGCAACCTATCCGCAAGATGCCAACAGTGGGGAAGAGCTGTTAAAGATTGCTGACAACGCACTTTATCAAGCCAAACAAAAAGGGAGAAATAGAGTTATATTCCCCCCTAATCGCGAAGACTTTGAAGTTCGGCATCACCAGCAATCTTCAGCTAGTTAATATTACTAAATTTCAAAGCGGTAATTTTTAGGCACAACGACCACACCCTGTGGCGACACTTCAAAACGTTGACGGTCGCGATCAAGATCGACACCGATTGATTCTCCGTCAGGAATAATTACATTTTTATCGATAATGCATTTATTCAGCTGCACACCACGACCTACACGCACACCTTCAAATAACAAAGACTCGTGCACCATTGATTCATCATCAACAAATACGTTATTAAATAAAATCGAGTGCTGGGCACTAGCGCCAGAAATAACCGTACCACTGGAGACAATTGAGTTAATAGAGATCCCCTCGCTCCCCATGCTACCGGGAACAGTGCGCGCTGGAGGGTACTGCCCCGAATAGGTACGGATAGGCCAATCATTCTGATATAAGTTCATAGGTGGGACTTGATCAAGCAAATCCATATTCGCCTGATAATAGGCATCAATAGTTCCAACATCCCGCCAGTAGTTATCCGGCGTTACACGGCCAGACTCGCCACCAAACAGATAACCATAGACCTTACCGGACTCGATCATACTTGGAATAATATCCTTACCGAAGTCATGACTGGAATCGTCCCGTTTATGATCCTCTTGCAACACTTCAAGCAAACGTTTGATAGAAAAGATATAGATTCCCATTGAGGCCAGCGATTTATCATCACAACCGGGCATTGGCGCGGGATCAGCAGGCTTCTCAACAAAGCTTTCAATTCTCAGATTAGAATCAAGTGCCATGACGCCAAACTGGGTCGCTTCCTGGCGATCAACCGCCATGCAAGCCACCGTTAGCTCAGCTTTATTCTCAAGATGAAACTTCATCATTGGCGCATAGTCCATACGATAAATATGATCACCAGGTAAAATCATGATGTGCTCAGCACCACTACGCTCTAGCAAATAAAGATTCTGGTAAATAGCATCAGCCGTTCCGGCATACCAACGTTCACCTGTACGCATTTGCGGTGGCACCAGCGTAATATACTCACCCAGCTCAGGATTAAAAATCGACCAGCCATCACGCACGTGCTTCTGTAAAGAATGAGATTTATATTGCGTTAACATTAATACGCGACGAACACCTGAGTGCAAACAGTTGCTTAGCACAAAATCGATGATTCGATATTTACCGCCAAACGGCACCGCAGGCTTTGCCCTATCTTCTGTTAACGGATGCAGACGTGACCCCACGCCTCCTGCAAGAATAATTGCCAAAGTATTTGAAAACATATCGACCCTAAGCCTTGATATACTGCTTTAAACTAAACCTTATAAAACGCAGGTACTAAATTTTACCGGAATCTCTCAACAAGATAGCACCAACAGAACACTTATCACCACTATTCTATGCAGACAAAAGTCATACATGACATTAAAGAGATTCCGGCAGCGGACTGGAATGCATTACTTCACGACAGCAATCCTTTTCTGCGCCACGAATTTTTATCTGCACTTGAATCGCACTACTGCGTAAATCCACAAATAGGCTGGCAACCTAGCCACATCACACTGTATGAAGACAACAAATTGATCGCGGCCTCTCCCGCCTATGTAAAGGGCCACTCACAAGGGGAATTCGTATTCGACTGGTCGTGGGCTGAAGCCTATGAGCGACACGATCTTAACTATTATCCCAAGTTGATTGTTGCAATTCCTTTTACCCCACTAACCGGGCAGCGCCTATTGATCAGCGATCAAACTAACTTTATCGCTGTTGCAGAAAAACTTATTTCAGCAACAATAGAAACCGCCAAATCTCTAAACTGCTCTTCTTCACACTGGCTATTTCCCAATGAAATAGAGAAGACTGCCCTACAACAACAGAAGCTCTCGATACGGCTTGGCTGCCAATACCACTGGGAAAACGACGACTATACTGATTTCAACCATTTTCTAAACCATCTTAGCTCACGCAAGCGCAAAAACATTATTAAAGAACGACGCCAAGTTTACGAGGCAGGTGTTACATTCCGCGTTCTTCATGGTCATGAAATTTCAGAAAACGAATGGCGAATTTTCCACCAATACTACTGCGCCATCTATGATCGCAAATGGGGTGCTCCAAGCTTAACCCTGGCCTTTTTCAGAGAAATCGGCCAAACACTTGCTGAAAATTTAGTGCTTATTCTCGCGTACCAGCATGGAGAATGTATAGCGGCAGCGCTGAATCTGCGTAGTGACGACACCCTATACGGTAGACATTGGGGATGCCGCGACTATCTACCCGCCTTACACTTTGAAACCTGTTACTACCAAGGCTTGGAATATTGCATACAACACAATCTCAAACGCTATGAACCTGGCGCCCAGGGTGAGCATAAAATTGCCAGAGGATTCTTACCCACACCTACCTGGTCTGCTCACTGGATTGCTCACCCGGATTTTGCCGACGCAATAGAAGAGTTCTGTTGCGAAGAACAAAAACAGATGCAAATCACCATCGAAAAACTCACGAGCCACTCCCCCTACAAAAGAAGTGACTCGTAGACGTTTATCTTACTTGTCGTCTGGACGACGCTGACGCTCGTACAAGAACTTCAGAACTTCAGAACGATAGTGATTGTATTGTGGGTCACTTGCCAACTCTAAGCGATTGCGTGGACGCTCCAAATCCACATGCAAAACCTCACCAACAGTGGCTGCTGGTCCGTTTGTCATCATGACAATTTTATCCGATAACAACACCGCTTCATCCACGTCATGCGTGATCATTATCACTGTATTATTTAAATCTGACTGAATCTCCATTACCGAGTCTTGCAGGTGCGCACGCGTCAATGCATCCAACGCGCCAAACGGCTCATCCATAAGCAGTACCGTTGGCTCCATTGCAAGTGCACGCGCAATACCCACACGCTGCTTCATACCACCAGAAATTTCAGCAGGATATTTATGCATCGCATGATCCATATGCACAAGATGAAGATTATGCTCAATCCAGTCCTTCATTTCGGCTTTTGTTTTTTTGCCTTTAAAGATTGCTTTCACGGCAATCTCAACATTTTGATAACAAGTTAACCAGGGAAGCAATGAGTGGTTCTGGAAAACAACTGCACGATCTGGCCCGGGCTCATTAACCTCTTTACCATTCAGAATCACACCACCAGTTGTTGCCTTATAAAGGCCCGCAACGATATTTAGCACGGTAGATTTACCACAACCCGAGTGACCGATAATCGAGATATATTCGCCCTTGGATATTTTAAGATTTACATCGTCCAGCGCTTTAAAAGGACCTTTTTTGGTTGGAAACTCGATTGAGACACCACTTAAAACCAAATGGTTTTGCGCGCTTCTCTCTTCAGGTGTCATGCTCTTATCCTCTTCTACTACAGGTGAATCAGTTCTAAAAAGTTGTGCTACAGACATTTCTTAATCCTCTTACTTTTTAATAACTCAGCCAATTAACGCCCTGCATTCTTGTCGTGCGACAACAATTTCTGCAGAGTGAGCATCATCCAATCAAGAAGAAAACCAATAAGACCAATGGCTAACACTGCCACCATGATGCGACCCAAGGAATCTGAACTACCGTTTTGAAACTCATCCCAAACAAATTTTCCAAGACCAGGATTTTGCGCCAGCATTTCTGCTGCAATCAGCACCATCCAGCCGATACCCAATGAAATGCGTAAACCAGTAAAGATCATTGGCAAGGAGGCAGGGATGGCGATTTTGAAAACTTGCGTCAACCAGTGCAGGCGAATCACACGCCCGACATTAATCAGGTCTTTATCGATTGAGGCTACCGCCACTGCTGTATTTATCAGTGTTGGCCACAGAGAGCACAAGGTAACGGTGATTGCAGATGTAATAAATGATTTTTGGAACATAGGATCATCTGAAATGTACACCGCACTCACAACCATTGTGACGATCGGCAACCACGCTAGTGGCGATACTGGCTTAAATATCTGCACCAGAGGGCTAATCGCTCCGTAAAGCTTTTGGCTCAAGCCACAAGCCACACCAATGGGGATTGCGATCAACGCACCAACAAGGAACCCTGTAAACACAGTACCCAGGCTAGTTAAAATCTGATCAAAAAACGTTGGCTTGCCAGTGTATTCGCGCCATTTAATTTCAGCGTCAGGATTCTTTTCCAGTTTTTTTGCATTACGCTCTTCCTGGCGTTCATAAAAAGCGTCTTCTTTTTCTCGCTCAGCTGTGTGCTCAGCGTACAAACCTTTTGCTTGTTCCCATACTTGAGAAGGGCCGGGTAAATCACCCAAACTTGTCTTAACTTGTGATGCAGCGCCTGACCAAATAAACAGGAAGGCCAAAATAGCAATAACAGGCAAACCAATTACATTAATAATTTCATTGACCTGTTCTTTTGGGTTTTCACCCGTTGTCAAACGTACAACAGGGACTAACCAAGAAAACCCTGTCATCTCAAGTGTGTTAATAATCTTTGTTTTCATTGCGTATTCTCTCAATGACTTTTTGTAAGTAGGGTGCGCACTGCGCACCATTGGCCATAATCAACTTAGGGGGCAGCCGATGGTTACGGTGCACAGTGCGCACCCTACACAGCTTCTTTGCCTTTGGGTTGCCCTCTCCCACCAATGGGAGAGGGACTTTTTAGAGCATTAGATCTTTTCGCTACCCTTCAAACCAATTTCGAATTTCTTCAGGTATTCGTTTGGCTTTTTACCATCGTAAGTAATACCGTCGATGAAATGAGTTTGTGGATCACGGAAGCCATCTTCAGTTGCAAAGTCAGGAAAATCAGATGCTTTAACCTTACCTTCTGCAATCAACTCTTTAGCTGCTTGTGCGTAGATGTCTGGACGATATACTTTCTTAGCGATATCCATGAACCAGCTATCTGGCTTCTCATCTGGAATTTGGCCCCAGCGACGCATTTGCGTCAGATACCAGATTGCATCTGAGTAGTACGGATATGTTGCGTTGTAACGGAAGAATACGTTGAAGTCAGGCACCTCGCGCTTGTCACCTTTTTCGTATTCGAATGTGCCTGTCATTGAGTTCGCAATTACATCGTAATCTGCGCCCACGTAGTTAGACTGAGACAGAATCTTCACAGCTTCTTTACGGTTGGCATTATTGTTTTCATCCAACCATTGCGCCGCTCGAATCATCGCCTTTACGACCGCGATATGTGTGTTTGGGTTTGCGTCTGCCCACTTTTTGCTCACACCAAAAACCTTTTCCGGGTTGTCTTTCCAGATCTCGTAGTCAGTGACAACAGGAACACCGATACCTTTGAATACCGCTTGTTGGTTCCAAGGTTCACCTACGCAGTAGCCGTAGATAGTGCCCGCTTCCATAGTCGCAGGCATTTGTGGTGGAGGTGTTACAGACAACAATGCATCTGCATCGATAGTGCCCGATGTATCGCCCTTATGAGGTGCGTAATAACCCGGATGAATACCACCAGCCGCTAACCAGTAGCGCAACTCATAGTTATGAGTAGACACAGGGAATACCATCCCCATTTTGAATGGTTTACCTTCGTCTTTATACGCATCCACAACAGGCTTTAAAGAATCTGCTTTAATAGGATGTACAGGCTTGCCATTCTCGTGTGGAACGTGCTTCTTCATTTCGTCCCATACTTTATTTGAAACAGTAATCGCATTACCGTTCAAATCCATTGAGAATGCAGTGATGATGTGATCTTGTGTTCCAAAACCAATGGTTGCGCCAAGTGGCTGACCTGCCAACATGTGGGCACCATCCAATTCACCATCGATTACACGGTCAAGCAGAACTTTCCAGTTTGCTTGCGCCTCCAGCGTTACATACAGACCTTCATCTTCGAAAAAGCCTTTTTCATACGCAATGGCCAACGGTGCCATATCTGTTAGTTTGATAAAACCAAACTTCAGATCTTCTTTCTCAAGGTCTTCAACCGCATAGGCCGAGCTACTAGGCATAAATGTGGCCGCACCTAACATTGCTGCTGATACAAGTGCTGCTGATGCTTTTTTAACAAACCCACGGCGCTGTTTATCGTGGCTTACTTCAACTTTCTTTGGCATGGCTAACTCCATTCTTTATATCTAAATTTCTGGAAGCTAAAAATTAAAAAGGCGTCCATCAACGCATACGGATGAGTAAAATCCGTCTCGTAGATGGACGCCGTTGTCCATTGAGGTCATCTCCTCAGCGCAAACCCTCGTTGGTCTGCCAATTCATCCGGTTCTCATAACCGGAGCATCGTTATTTAGGTAATAGCAATCGCCATGCCAGAAAAGACAGGTAGCTGTAACTAACTAATATTTAATGAAATATCCCGAACACCCCTCATATTTGCACTTTATTGATGCACAAATAAGCACCATCTACGCACCAACTTGAACCTTTCCCTATTTCAGCGCACCGAAAATTCCCTAAAAACATAAAAGAAAAAAACACCAGGCACGTGGGCTGCTAATAAGATCGTTCATCCCAAACAAAGAGGCAACCGTTTCGGAATAAGCAGTGAAAACAGGATTAATTCTCTATTCTGTATTGAGATT
>JBNKYV010000095.1:0-2804 GCA_050301075.1 Gammaproteobacteria bacterium | reverse complement strand
AGACTGGCGGCGGTCAGTCAGATCAAATCACTCTGGTTGTTCCTCAGGAGAAGAGTGCAGGCGACAGCAAACGTTTTCCCGAAGATGCCTCATTCTTCGAAAATACTGTTTACCAGCTGTTAAAACCACATTGCGCAGCGTGCCACGCAGAAGATGCGCTTAATCGCCAAGCGCCATTTTTCGCTAGTAATGATGTTGCTGTGGCTTACGAGGCGGTTAGAACCAGCCAGAAGATTGATCTTAATAATCCTGAGCAGTCGCGTTTGGTGGTGCGTTTGCGCAATGAGTTTCATAACTGCTGGTCGGATAGCTGCGCAGCTGATGCCACTGCAATGCAGACGGCTATCGAAAATCTGGCAGCTAATGCGCTAACCGATGCATTAGATCCAAATCTGGTCACGAGTAAAGCGTTGGTGATGTCTGATGGCACTATCGCGCGCAGGGGCTCTCGTTATGATAATGATGTTATCGCCATGTATAAATTTGAGAAGGGTTATGGCAATGTTATCTACGACGTAAGCGGCGTTGCCCCTAAGCTGGATCTGCAACTTTCTGGTGTGCAAGATCAGGATTTTCGTTGGGTTGGTGGCAGTGGTGTTGAATTTATTAATGCCAAGGCTCAGGGAAGTACTGTTAACAGTAAAAAACTGCATGACCGTATTCGTGCTAGCGGTGAATACAGTATCGAAGCGTGGTTGGTGCCAGCTAATACCACTCAGGAAGGTCCCGCAAGAATCATTAGTTATTCCGCCAGTGTGGATGAGCGTAACTTTACGCTTGGTCAATCTATGTATAACTACGATTTTCTGCACCGAAGCAGTACAACTAATGGCAATGGCGAAGAGGCACTTTCTACAGCCGATGCGGACGAAGATTTGCAATCCACTCAACAACACGTGGTAGTGACGTTTGATCAAGTCAATGGCCGTCGTATTTATGTAAATGGTGTGTTTACCGATGATGTGGACCCGGTAGTCGCGGGTAATCTTAATAGCTGGGATGACACTTTTGCTTTGGTGCTGGGTAATGAAATTTCCAATGATCGCAAATGGCAGGGCAAGATTCGTTTTGTGGCGATTCACGATCGTGCGTTAACAGAGGCGCAGATCACGCGAAACTTTGATGTGGGTATCGGAGATAGTTTTCTGTTGTTATTTGGCGTTAGTGAAATTGTCGGTGTGCCGCAGAGCTATATCATGGTCGAGGTTTCGCAGTTTGATAGCTACAGCTATCTGTTTAACCGCCCCATGTTTATCACGATGGATATGGATGCCACGATCAGTGATATTCCGTTATATGCCATGCGTATTGGCATCAATGGCAAAGAGGCAATTGCAGGGCAGGCCTATCGCAATCTGGATGTAACTATCACTAATGATCAGGTTGTCGCCAGCGATGAGTTTAATGCCCGTGGCCAATTGTTGTCAGAGATGGGTACGATTATCTCGCTGGAAAAAGGGGCTGAGTTGGATGAGTTTTTTCTCACCTTTGAACAGTTAGCTTCCAGCGCTAACATAGTGGTTGAGGCGACACCTGTGCCGGTTGTTCCACCAGAGCCAGATGCAAAACCAGATATCGGTTTGCGTACCTTTGAAGAGATACTGGCGACGATGAGCGAGGTAACAGGGGTAAGCCCACTTCAGTCTGACGTGGCAACAACCTATACCACTATCAAGCAGCAGTTGCCGGTGGAAGAGAATATTGAAAGCTTTGCCTCATCGCATCAGATTGCGGTATCGCAAATGGCTATCGAGTTTTGCAGCGCTTTGGTGAACGATACGACTCTGCGTGCCAGTTATTTCTCTGGTTTCGATTTTTCTGCCTCTGCTATGACAGCATTCGATAGTGTTGCCAAACGGGACACGGTGTTGAATCCGTTGACCGAGCGCATGGTGGGGGCCGGTCTAGTTAGTCAGCCGGATATCTCTAGTGTGCGAACAGAATTGGATTCGCTGATTGATGGTTTGATTCAATGTGGCGCGGGTTGTTCGGCGGACCGTACCGAAGTGGTTGTGAAGGCCAGCTGTGCTGCGGTATTGGGCAGTGCTGCAATGCTGGTGCAGTAAGGGAGTAGGGACATGGCAAGACGACGTAAACCTCTTTTACCCGATGAACCGCTAAGACTGCATAGGCCGCAAACGCGCCGTGATTTTCTCGCCCAAGGCTTGAGCGCAGGACTGGGTTTAGTGATGGCTCCATCACTATTTGGTCTGTTTGCCAATCCGCGCCTGGCTCATGCAGAGTTGTCGAGTGATATGCAATTGCTGAAAGAGAGTTGTGGTATCGCCACGCAAGGGGCGGGCAAGATTCCTTTCATCTGCTTTGATCTGGCCGGTGGTGCCAATATAGCAGGATCCAATGTATTGGTTGGTCAGCGTGGTGGCCAAGAAGATTTTCTCACCACCGCTGGATATAGTCGCCAAGGGTTGCCTGCGGACATGATACCGTCGGTTCCTGATTTGGATAACGGCACATCAGACCATGTTAATCGTGATCTGGGTTTGGCATTCCATTCCAAAAGCGCATTCTTGAAAGGTATCTTAGAGAAGGTTTCTGTAAGCACGGCGGCCAATATTAATGGTGCAGTGATTCCCGCGCGTTCTGATAATGATACGGGTAATAATCCGCACAACCCCATATACGGCATTCATAAAGCCGGTGCGGATGGTTCGTTGTTAAAACTGATTGGTTCGCGCAACTCGATCTCTGGTGGAAACTCTTTGGCCCCAGCATCAATGATTGACCTCATCGCACGCCCAACCAAGATTGATCGCCCCAGCGACGTGACCGGTTTGGTTGATACC